>DAHVRS010000392.1 GCA_027322375.1 Brachybacterium sp.
GAGCCCTCCGCACACCGCCCCGGCGATGAGCAGCGCGCCCGCGCCGAGCGGTGCGACGGCGTGCAGCAGCACCGCGGCGCCGAGCGCGAGGAGCAGTGCGTCGGAGTGCCAGGCGGCCATGGTGAGGACGGAGAGATCACCCTGCGGGGTGGGCATCGGAGTGGCGAGCGCGAGCGGCATCCGCCCCTTCGCCGCGTCCCGGGCCCGGCCCACGGCGCACACCGCGGCGAGCAGCACCGGCGGCACGAGCATCCCCGCGGTCCCGGCTCCCTCCACCGCACCACGTCCCGCTCCCCCACCGGACCAGAGAGCGACGGCGCCGCCGCCCAGCAGAGCGAGGAGTGCGAGGCCGGCGACGGGGGCGATGGTGTGCAGGAGGAGCTGGCGTTCGGGGCGCTGCCCGAACAGCTGCGGGGCGCCGAGGGTGTGCACCGCATGCCTCTGCCCGTCCACGAGGGCGCCCGAGGCGACCCACAGCAGCACCGCTCCCACGAGCAGCAGCGTCCACATCGCCGGTCCGGTGATCAGCGCAGCAGCGGCGAGTGCGGCGGCCCCGAGCAGGGCCCCGGCGGCGCCGGCGAGGCTCCGCTCGGGGCTGCGCAGCCAGGCGATCGCGTCGCGGCGCGCATAGAGCAGGAGCAGGCTCCCGCCGCCGACGGCGGGCAGCTTCCGGCCCACGCCGGGCGGGGGTCGCAGTGCTCCCGCCGCGCCCGCCACATCCATGGAGGTCGCGGTGACGGTCGCGGCCTCCCAGCGGGCGGCCTGCTCGGCGAGCACCGCTCCACGCAGCCGGTTCAGCAGCGGCAGGCAGGCTGCCGCCGTGAGGAGACCGGCACCGGCGAGCGCGAGAGCCCATCCCGCCGCGGATGCTGAGGTCGCCACCGCCGTGGACGTCGCTGCAGTGGACGTCACCGCTGTGGGCATCACCGCGCTGGGCCCCACGGGGACCGGCAGGAGCGTGGCGGCGGCCGCGAGGAAAACCAGCCCCAGGGCGAGCCGCCGCCGGGTCCGGTCCTGTAGGACCTGCCCGAGCAGCCACGCCGCACCGAGCAGGAGCCCGCACCCGGCGGCGGCGAGGACGGTGAGGGCGACCCCGCGGGGATCCGTGTCGCCGACGGTGAGGAGCGTGGCGCCGACGAGCGCGGCGGGCAGGATCGTGAGGAGCACGAGGCCCAGCAGGGAGCGCAGGAAGGGGCGGCGCAGTACGCGGGAGCGCCGCAGCCCGCTCGCGGCGAGCGTCGCGGTGAAGAAGGGCGGCAGCAGAGCAGGGCCCCTCACCCCGCCGAGCAGGACGAGCGCTCCTGCGGCGAACAGCGAGAGGGCGGAGACGGCGGCGGGTGCGGCGTCGGCGCGCAGCAGCGGGAGCACATCGGGCCGGGCGAGCAGCTCACCGGCCGCGATCAGCCCCGGGATCCCGAGGACGGCCGCGGTGAGCACGATGAGATAGACGAGATAGGCGGTGTCCGCGCCGGTGCGGGAGGTACCGCGCTCCTGCCAGACCTGCGTGACGGCGGCGAGCGGGTCCCTCACCGTCTGACCCTTCCCCGGGCGGACTCTCACCAGGCGGCCTCGAGCGCGAGGCGGGACGTCGCGAGCTCCTCGAGCAGTCGTGGGCTGTGGCTCGCGAGCAGCAGCGCGGTGCCGGCCTCGGCCCGGGCATGCAGGGCATCGATCACCAGGCCCAGCCGGTCAGGGTCCAGGCGCTGCTCGGGCTCGTCCAGCAGCAGGACGCTGGCCGGGCGGGCGAGGGTGAGCGCGAGGGAGACCAGCTGGGACTGCCCGCTGGAGAGCTCGTGGGGGAAGCGGCCGGAGAGCGCCTCGATCCCGAGCTCGGCGAGGAGTGCCCGCCCGGCTTCGAGAGCCTCGCGGGTGGGCCTCCCCCAGGTCGCGCCGACGAAGCGCAGGTGCTCGAGGACGGTGAGATCGCGGGCCGTCTGGACCGGGCCGATGAGCGCGGCGAGCGCTGTGCGGAAGGCGGGGTCGCGGTCGTCGGGCCGACGCCCGGCCACGTGCACCGTGCCCGCGGTGGGAGCGAGCCGTCCCGCGACGACGTTCAGCAGTGTCGTCTTGCCGCTGCCGTTGGGGCCGGTCACGGCGAGCACCTCCCCCGGTGCCACGGCGCCGCTCGCCTCGAGCAGGAGCACGGAGTCCTCACGCACCACCCCGAGCCCGTCGAACTCGACGGCGGGCTGCAGGCCCTGGGGAGTCGGAGAGGTGGGCGTCGGGTGCGGCAGCGGCATGTCCTCCATGGAAGCGCATCGACGGGCCCGGCGGCCTCCGACTCAGGTCGAGGATCGGGGAGGAGCTTGGGAGGAGACCGCCTTGATCGGCCCAGATCGGAGACTCAGCAGGGTCTGACCAGGGACTGTGACCGAGACGGAAACGTCAAGGCCTAGATATCTTGTCAGATCCGTGAGAGCATGGAGGCGCGCCGTCGTAGGCGTTGCCACCCTGTCCCTGCAGGTCGAGCAGCGCTCGAGCCGCTCAGAATCCCGTGCGTGAGGGCCCCAGATCGGGTCCCGCAGGGTTGTGCGGCCGCCCCGACCCCACCAGGGCCGCGGTACCGCCGGTGCACAGGACCACCGAGGAGGAACACCCTTGTCCGTTGCCACTGCGCCCACCGGAACCATCACGGCGAAGGTCGGCAAGGTGCTCACGCACCCTGTCCACGGCCCGGTCCGCGTCGTCTCCCGCTGCACCCGCACAGTCCGCGGAGAGGATCGCGAGTACGTCGACCTGGTGGTGATCGGTGACGAGATGCAGATCTCGGTCCCGGCCGACGGCAAGGATGTCGTGGGGCTGCGCCAGCTCCTCACCGAGAAGGAGATCGCCGAGCTCATCGAGCAGCTCGCCGAGCCGATCCCCGCCCCCGGGAAGAAGGCCTCCTGGGCCCACCGCATCAAGTCCCTGCAGATGCAGCTGCAGACGGGCCGTCTCACCGACCGCGTCGAGGTCATCCGGGC
>DAHVRS010000178.1 GCA_027322375.1 Brachybacterium sp.
GCGTGGAAGGCGATGTCGGAGCTGGACAGGTCCGAGGAGGGGGTGCCCTCGAGGTCGCGGAGGAAGCCGCTCGCGGCCTCGTCCAGGCGCGTGGTGCGGGGGTGGACGTACAGCTCCTGCGCCTGCGCCCAGGTGACCTGGCGGCGCATGAGGGAGAGCGGGTCATCGCGCACGGAGCGGACCGGCCCCACCACGAGCACGGCGCGGCGACGCGTCGGCACGGCGAACAGCTCCTCGTGCACGTCCTCGGGCTCCAGACGCGGGACCAGGAACTGCGCCGTCGCCGCTCCGACCTCGAGCTCGATGCGGGAGGGGAGGATCGGGCGGGTGGCCGGATTCGCGATCTCGACCCGGCCCACGGCCCGGGTCCCGACCACCACGCGGTGGCTCTGGAGGTCCAGGGTCACGCGGTAGTTCGCTTTGCCCAGCACGAACAGCGCCGCGATCAGGAGCGGCACGGTGAGGACGACCGCGATGATGTTCAGCTCGGTGATGTGCAGGCTGAGACCCACCGCCCAGCAGACCGCCGCGACGGCGAGCACGGCCCAGCCGATCGGCGAGACGACGTCGAGGACGGGATGGATCCGCTTGCTCCACAGGGCCGCGGCCCGCGCGCGCAGGCCCTCCTCCTTCGAGCTCGCGGGGCGTCGCTCCCCGGCGCTGGCGCCGGAACTTCCGTCGGCGCTGGCGGTTCCGGGCGTGCCGCTGGCAGGGGTGGCGGCGTCGGCCGGAGTCTGGCCGGCACGGGCCCGTCGGCGCAGCGGCGAACGGGCGCGCCGCCGACGCCGACGCGCCTGGGCGCGCGCGGCCTTCGCGTCCGCGGTGTCTGCGGGCAGGGGGGTCTCGGGGCTCATGCAGACTGCTGTCGCGCCTGGGGCGGCGCCACCTCGCTGAGGATCCGGGTCATCACGCTCTGCGCGGTGGTGCCCGCGAACTCGGCCTCGGGGTCGAGGACGAAGCGGTGCAGCCAGACGGGCTCGACGAGGTGCTTGACGTCGTCGGGAATGACGTAGTGGCGGCCGTTGACGGCGGCCCACACCTTCACGGCGCGCATCAGCGCGAGGGCGCCGCGGATCGAGACGCCCACGCGCACCTCGGGCGCGAGGCGGGTCTCCTCCATGAGGCGCGAGACGTACTCGAGCACCGCCGGGTCCACGTGCACGGAGGCGGCGAGGGTCGTCATGTCGTTGACGGCCTGGAGGGAGATGCGCGGGGTGAGCTGCGTGGAGCGGTCCCGCAGCGCAGAGCCCTGCAGGATCTGGACGCTCGAGGCGTGGTCGGGGTAGCCGATCGACGTCTTCATGAGGAAGCGGTCCAGCTGCGCCTCGGGGAGGCGGTAGGTGCCGGCCTGCTCGATCGGGTTCTGGGTGGCGATGACGATGAACGGCGAGCCGACCTCGTGGGTGACGCCGTCGACGGTGACCCGCCCTTCCTCCATCACCTCGAGCATCGCCGACTGGGTCTTCGGCGAGGCGCGGTTGATCTCATCGGCGAGGACGACGTTCGCGAAGACCGGTCCCTTGTGGAACTCGAACGACTTCGTGTTCTGGTCGTAGATCGTCACGCCGGTGACGTCCGAGGGCAGGAGGTCCGGGGTGAACTGGATGCGCGAGCTGGTGCCCTGCACCGTCGCTGCGATCGACCGGGCCAGAGATGTCTTGCCGGTGCCGGGCGCGTCCTCGAGCAGCACATGCCCGGGGGCGAGCATCGCGGTGAGCACCAGGCGCACCACCTCGTTCTTGCCGAGCACGGCCTGGCCGACGCTCTGGACGAGCTTGTCGAAGGTGTCGGCGAACCAGCGTGCCTGGTCGGGGGTCATCGTCATGGAAGGGGATCTGCTTTCGTGAGGAAAAATCTTCTGTGGTGAAGGGGCGTATCGGTCAGATACGGACGTGATTCGAGTCGCCAGACTTGCTTGAGTCGCTCTTGACTCGGACGGTGATCCACATGTCTTCGTAGGGGTGCCCCCAGTAGGGGCTCCGACCGTCGGCTCGCAGTCTCCACTCGCCGCTGGAGTTGGTCGTGAGCGTTCCCCATTTGGGGGTGATTCCGTCACTCTCGACCGGGTACCAGCACCCACCGGAACCGGCAGTCGACTGGATGCAGTAGGTGTACTCCGTATTCGGCTCGAGGTTCGTCACCGTGAAGTCGATGAAGTAGCAATAACCCGACGTGCAGTTCTGCTCGTTCACAGCGCTTCCAGCGCGACCAG
>DAHVRS010000408.1 GCA_027322375.1 Brachybacterium sp.
TGTTCGCGAGGTCGAAGTGGTTCACGCCCAGGTCGAAGGCGCGGCGCACGATGGTGCGCAGGGTCAGCTCGTCGCGGTTCTCGCCGAAGTTCTGCCAGAAACCGAGGGAGATCGGGGGCAGGACCAGACCGGACCGGCCGACCCGCCGGTACTCGACGTCGTCGTACCGGGCGGGGGAGGGCACATAGGCATCGTTGCTCATGGTCATGAGCCTAAGGTGTGCCCGCGGGCGCAGACCTCAGGCGCTCTGCAGCGCGAGCTCCATGATGTCCATTCCGAGCCCGTCCACCCGGAGATCGTCGATCCGGCCCGCGAAGGGGACGGAGCGCCCGGTGGGGACGAAGCCGCGCCGCTCGTACCAGGCGTGCAGCTCCGGGCGGGCCTGCAGCACCTGGATCATGAGCACCTCGATCCCCTCACCGCGCAGCAGCTCCGCCTGCGCATCCAGGAGACGGGCACCGAGGCCGCGGGACTGCGCGGAGGGATGCACCGCGAAGAGGCCCAGCTCCGCGCGGGTGCGACCAGCCTCGTCCTCCCCGTCGCGGCGGGTGTAGCAGCAGCCCAGCAGGGCCCCGTCCTCCTCGAGGACGAGCAGGGTCACGGCCGGGTCAGCGAGCATCGCGTGGAGCTCGCCCGCATCGGTGCGGGTGCCGGTGACGAGGTGCTCCTCGGTGGTCCAGCCTCCGGATCCGCGATAGGCGGCCTGGACCAGGTCGACGAGCTGGGGGACGTCGGCCTCGTGGGCGGGGCGGAGGGTGGTCACGTGCGGATCCTTCCGGCGCGCTGGAGCGCGGCGAGCAGGCCGTGCCCGTCGGGCGCAGCGAGGGTGAGCGGGGAGCCGAGGCGCTGCGCCGCAGAGCCGCGGGGGCGCAGCGAGCCGTGGGCGAGGAGCTGCTCTGACTCGGTGAGCTGGCGGATCAGCACCTCCTCGACCCGGTCGGGGTGGCGCTGCGAGAACTCGGCGTAGATCGTGGGGTCGTGCTGGCCGTCATCGCCCACCAGGATCCAGCGGATCCCGGGATGCTCGGCGGCGAGGTGCTCGAGGGCACGGTGCTTGTGCTCGCGGCCGGAGCGGAAGAAGCCGGTGTTCGTCGGCCCCCAGTCGGTGAGCAGCAGGGGCCCGTCGGGATAGCCGTTGCGGTACAGGAACCGCTGCAGGACCGGGAAGACGTTCCACGCACCGGTGGAGAGGTAGACGACCGGCATGTCCGGGTGCTCGCGCAGGAGGCGCTGGTACAGCATCGGCATGCCGGGGACGACCTGCCGGGAGGACTGGTGGACCACGAAGGCGTTCCAGAAGGCGAGAAGGGGGCGCGGCAGCCAGGTCACCATGACGGTGTCGTCGATGTCGCTGACCAGGCCCACCTCGGTGCCGGAGGCGACCACGGTGACGTCCGCGGTGACCGCGTTGTCCGGCGCCGTCCACAGCACCGCCTGGTGGCGGCCGGGCGGGAGGGAGACGTCCAGGAGCGCATCGACGATCCCGGCGCGGTCCGCGCGCACGGTGAACTCGCGGTCGCCGAGCATCACGTGCACCTCGCGGTGCGGCGCGACCTGGCCGGCGAAGTTCCGCCAGCCGCGCACCGCCATCGAGCGCATGTCCTGCACCGGCTGGTCATGGAAGTCCGCCGGTGTGCCGGGGGAGGCGTACAGGACCTTCGCGAGGATGCGCACGCGGTCGGGGGAGCCGAGCCCGTGGAAGGGCTGCAGGCGCAGATCCCAGCGGAGGCGTCGCAGCGCACCGCCGACGACGGTGTTCTTCACATCCTCGACGCGGGACGCCCAGTGCGGGCGGTCGGTGGTCGAGGCCGTGCGCGCCGCGCGGTTCCTGATCCCCACAGGAGTCAGATGCCCGGGAGTCAGATGCCGCGGGCCATCTTCAGCCAGGCGCCGTCGGCATCGCCCTCGACGATCTCCCAGCGATCGCCGGTGTCGCGGAAGCCGAGGCTCTCGTAGAGGGCGCGGGCGCCGGTGTTCGTGGGGCCGACGTACAGCGTCAGCGTGTCCGCGCCGTCCTCGCGCGCCCAGTCGAGCACAGCCTCGGCCAGGCGGCCGGCGATGCCGGAGTGGCGGGAGGCGGGGGTGACCCACATCGCCTGGAGCTCGCGCTCATTGGCGGGGGAGTCCTCTTCGTGGCGGACGGCCACGACGGCAACGGGCTGCTCGCCATCGACTGCGAGGAACCAGGCGGCATCCACCAGGCGCTGCTGCCACACGGAATCCTCGTAGGTGGATTCCTTCTCCCAGCTCTGTCCGAAGGCGGAAGGGTCCGTGCTGAGCGAGCGAAGTCGAATCTCGCGCACGAGCGGCCAGTCGTCCTGGTGGGCGCGGATGATGTCGGCCATGGGTGTCCTCCTGAGCCGTCGTTGCGTGGTCTGGGGCCTGCCGGCCCCGGCGATCATGCTCTCGCGTTGCCCCCGGCACCGCATGCACTTCACTCACCAGTGTACGTTCCTCGGCTGTTCGGCGCGCACACCTCCCCGAGCTTGACACAATGGGCGCCATGACGCCCGTTCGAGTGCTCACCGTCTGCACCGGCAATGTGTGCCGGTCCCCCGCCGCAGCGGTCATGCTGCGCGCTGCCGTCCTCGAGGCCGGCCTCGAGGGCAGGATCGAGGTGGGATCGGCCGGGACCAGCTGGGAAGCCGAGGGCATGCCCATGGATGACCGCACCGAGCTCGCCCTCGAGCGCGCCGGTTATGCGCGGCCCTTCGTGCACGAGGCGCGCACGATTCATGTCACCGAGCTGCTCAACTGGGACCTGGTGCTCGCGATGACCGCGGAGCACGCCCAGCAGCTCCAGCGCATGGCCGACTCAGCGCCCGAGGGCGCGGCGGTGCCGGAGATCCGGATGTGGCGCAGCTTCGAGCCCGGTATGGATCCGGCCACGCCGGCTGCGGAGATCCCCGTCGAGGACCCGTGGTACGAGGGTCAGGGTGCCTTTGATCGCACGATCGAGCAGATGCGCGAGAGCGTCCCGGAGATCCTCCTCCGCATCCAGGAGCTGCACGCGGCCCGCTGAGGCGGGCTGGTCGGTGCTTCGGCGGGGCTCAGGCCCCGTCGTTCCCGCCGCCGGTGCCGCGGCGGTTCAGCCAGGTCGCGCCGACGAATCCGGCGGTGGTGAGGAGGCCGATGCCGAACACGGCCACGAGCACCTGGCGCAGCTGACCGAAGGTCGAGTTGCTGCCGTCGGAGAACGCATCGAAGAGGCGCACGACAGGGCCGCTGTCGGAGGCGGAGGCGGCTTCCTGCGCCGGGGGAGTGGTCGGGGCGCCGTCAGCGCCAGCGATCTCCTGGGTCTCGCCGCCCTTCGGGCTCTCCCCCTCGACCGGCGCGTCCGTCGGGGCGGGGGTCGTCTGCGGGGCTGCGGGCTCCTCCGCCTCCTCGGTGGCGGGCGCGGGATCGGGCTCCGCGGCGGGTGACGCCTCGGTGGCCGGCACTGAAGCGGGCTCAGGGGCGCTCTGCTGGGTCTCCTGCGGGCGCGGCGCGATCACGGGCGCGGCAGGCTTCTCCGTGGCGGCAGGGGCCTCCGGGAGCGGGACCGGCGCGGGGGTCGTGTCCAGGCCGTTGCCGGGCCGCGTGACGGTCGCTGGGGGAGGGGTCGTTTCGGTGCCCGTGCTTGGCCTTTCCGGCGTCGACTCTTCGCCGTCGGGCGTTTCGGAGCCCGTGGGCTCCTCGGTGGGATCTGGGGTGCCGGTCTTCTCGTCGTCGCCGTCTCCCGTGTCCTCGCCCTGCTCGTTCCCATCGCC
>DAHVRS010000411.1 GCA_027322375.1 Brachybacterium sp.
CTTCCCCTCGGCGCGCAGCGGGGAGACGACGCGGTCCACATCCGCGACCTGGAGCAGGGAGCGGGCCTGGCCGGTGGAGTCCTGCTGCCAGCCGGCCATCACGAAGCGGGAGCCGACGGTCATGGTGGTGAACACGTCGAACGCGGCCTGGCCGATGGTGTCCACGTTCACCTGGACACCGCCGGCAGGGGCGCCCTGCCACCAGGACTGCAGCACTTCGCCGGTGGAGGCGTCGACGTAGAGGTCGCGCCAGATCAGCACGTCGCCGTCCTCGATGGCGTCGCCGTCGCCGGAGACGACCACCTCGGCCTGGGCGGAGGTGATCTGGAGCGGGGCGGTGAAGTCGACGGTCGGCTCGGCGCCGAGGTCCTCGCTGACGGTCACGGCGGAGAGCGCGTCGCCGCCCCCGTCGGAGGCGCCGCCCGCATCGGAGGCGCCGGTGCCGGAGGAATCGTCCGTGCAGGCGGCGAGGCCGATGGCGGCGGTCGCGGCGAGGGCGGTGGTGAGCAGCGTGCGGCGGCGGATCACGAAGGGCCTTTCGGGGTCGGTAGCCCCGGGCCCGGGGCACGGGGACCAGGGTACGGGTCTCGGGGTGGGGACGAGCTGAACGAGCTGACGGTCAGGCGGCGGGCGCGGTGCTCAGGCGACGGGCGCGGAGTCCGGTGCGCCGTCGGTGCCGCGGATCTCGGCGAGCAGCGCCTCGACCTCGTCGCTCTCGGTCGCGAAGGGGTCCAGCACCTGCACCGGCATCGCGCCGGGGCGGGTGAGGCGGAAGGTGGTCCAGTCCACGACGTGGTCCACGCCGAGCTCCTGGGCAGCGGCGACGACCTGCCCGCGCAGGTGAGCACGCGTGGTGGTAGGGGCGGTGCTGCGCGCTGCCTCGATCCGCTCCTCGGAGAGGATCTGCGGGGCCTGGCCGCGCCGCTGGAGGGCGGCGAAGATTCCGTGCTCTGCGGAGATGTCGTGATAGGCGAGGTCGAGCCGCTCGATCGCGGGATCGCCAAGATCCACGCCGCGGCGCTCGGCGACCTGCGTGAACAGTCGCTCCTTGATCGCCCAGTCGAGGTGGGTCGCGGCCCAGGTGCGGTCGCCGGTGCGGACCGCGTCGATCCCCTTCTGCCACTGCTCCAGGACTTCCTGCTCCTCGGAGTCTGCGAAGGGGGTGACGTGGTCGAGCCAGCGCTGCTGCACGTCGACCGCGGACGTGGTGCTGCCTGCGGCGGTGGGCAGCGGCTCAGCACCCGTGAGATCGCGGGCCACGGCCCGGATCGCGGCGATATCGTCATGCAGGGCGAGCTCGGGCAGGGCCCGGCCGCCCTCGATCGCGCGCAGCACCAGGTCGGTGGTCGCGAAGCGCAGGTGCGTGGAGACCTCGCTCATCGTCGAGTCGCCGACGATGACATGCAGACGGCGGAACCGGCTCGGGTCGCCGTGCGGCTCATCGCGGGTATTGATGATCGGGCGGGTGCGGGTGGTCGCGGAGGAGACCGCCTCCCACATGTGGTCGCTGCGGCGGGAGAAGACGAAGCGGGCAGGGCCGTCCTCGCCCTCTCCGGGGTGCACCACTCCCCCGGCGCCGGTGATGATCTGCCGGGTGACGAGGAAGGGCAGCAGGTAGCGGGGCAGGCGGGTGAACTCCCCGCGACGGTCCACGAGGAAGTTCTCGTGGGAGCCGAAGGCGTTCCCCACGGAGTCCACGTTGTTCTTCAGCAGGTGGATGGTCGCGCCCTGCCCCGCTTCGGCGAGGCGGGCGTTGGCCTGCTCGGTGAGCTCGGCGAAGATCCGCTCCCCGGCCCGGTCCTGAGCGACCAGCTCCCACCAGTCATCGCACTCCGCGGTCGCGTACTCGGGGTGGGAGCCCACGTCCAGGTAGAGCCGGGAGGCGTTGCGCAGGAAGACGTTCGAGGAGCGGCCCATCGCCACGACCGGCCGGAACAGCTCCCGCGCAGCCTCCTCCGGTTCGAGCGCGCGCGAACCGTCCTCGCGCACGCACACCAGACCGAACTCGGTCTCCAGTCCTCCGACGCGTCGCTTCATCGGGTCACTGGCCGCCCTTCTGCACGAAGGAGCGCACGAAGGTCTCCGCGTTGGACTCCAGGACGGAATCGATCTCGTCGAGCAGGTCGTCGGCCGCCTGGGCGGAGGCGAAGACCTGGCCGCCGGCGAGGGCGGCGTCCTCGCCGCTGTCCTCCGGGCCGTGCCCAGGGGCGTTCAGGGACTGCTGGGACATGGTGTCCTCCTTGTCGTCGGGATGGGTGGATGTCTAGCGGAGTTCTGCGCATCGGCACTGTCTACCCCTCGACGGCGCGGCGCAGGGCCTCGAGCAGCGTGGGGACGTCCTGGGACGGGTCGATGCCGTGCTCCCCGCACCAGGCGGCGGAGCCGAGGCGCGGGTCCGCGAGGCGCAGCCGCGCCCCGCTCTTCTCTCCGGCGAGGGTGATCGCGTCCCAGCCGGCCGACGGCACCTGCGCGCCGTGGGCGGCGATGAGCCCGCCGCGCAGATGGGCGCGGGTGCTGGTGGGGGCGGTGCGGATCGCCTCGTCGACCTCTTCCTGCGAGACCATCGCGGGCACGGCGCCGGCGGCGCGGAGCTTCGTGAACAGGCCGCGGCCGGGGCGCAGGTCGGAGTACTGCAGGTCGACCATGGCCAGGCGCGGGTCGTCCCAGTCCAGGCCGTGGCGGGTGCGGAAGCGCTCCAGCAGCTGCAGCTTCGCGACCCACTCCACGCGCTGGGCGGCGCTCATCGGATCGGCCTCGAGCAGGTCGAGGATCTCGCCCCAGGCGCGCAGCACCTGGGCGGTCTCCTCGTCGGCCGGATCGGCGACCGCCTCGAGGGCGGTGAGGTGCTCGCGCTGGATCTGCAGGGCCGTGAGCTCTCGCCCGTCGGCGAGAGGGACCGTGGCGGTGAGGGTCGGATCGTGGCTGATGGCGCGGATCGCGGCGACCGGGTCGGCGAGCTCGAGCGCGGGCAGGATCCGGGTGCCGCTGGTCTGCTCGGCCTCGAGCGCGGCGAGGACCAGGGAGGTCATGCCGAGCTTGAGGAAGGTGGACTCCTCGAGCAGGTTCGCATCGCCCACGATGACGTGGAGGCGGCGGAAGCGGGTGGGGTCCGAGTGCGGCTCATCGCGGGTGTTGACGATGGGCCGGTTCAGGGTGGTCTCGAGCCCCACCTCGGCCTCCATGAAGTCCGCGCGGGCCGAGAGCTGGAAGCCGGGCTGCTCGCCGCGGGTGCCGATCCCCACCTTGCCGGAGCCGACGAGGATCTGGCGGGTGGCGAAGAACGGCAGCAGCGCCTCGACGATCCGCTCGAAGGGCACCTCCCGGTCCACGAGGTAGTTCTCGTGGGTGCCGTAGGACTGGCCCTTGCCATCGGTGTTGTTCTTGTACAGCGCTACCTCGGGGACCCCGTCGGCCGCGGCGAGGATCCCCATGGCGCGCCGGGCGATCTCCTCGCCGGCGCGGTCGGCGACCACGGCCTCGCGTGCGCGCAGCACCTCGGGGGCGGAGTACTCGGGGTGGGCGTGGTCGACGTACCAGCGGGCGCCGTTGCGCAGCACGGCGTTGCCGATCGAGCGCTGCGTGGACCAGGCGAGGACCTCCGCGTCGTCCCCCTCGGGAGCGACCTCGGGACCTGCCAGCGGCGTGTCCTGGTCGACGCTCGGGACGTGCGCATCGCGCACCTCGTCGGTGAGCTGGGTGGGGTGGGCGGCGGCGCGCTGAAGCTCGAAGCCGCGCGCGTCCCGCAGCGGGGTCTCGTCGCCGTAGTCCCAGCGGACTCGGCGTCCGCGCTCCCCCTCGAGCGGGTCGAGCAGCGCAAAGGCGCCGACGACGAGGTGGGAGAGCAGGATCGAGGAGCCGGCGCCGGAGCGGGCGCGCTCCTCGACGTCCGCGTGGACCACGCCGAACTCGGTCTCGATGCCCATGACCCGCTCGGTGGTCAGGCCGCGCGACGTCGGTGCTGCGCTCGGGGTCTGCTCGGGGGTGCTCATGCGTGCGCCTCCTCGACAGTGCCTTCCCGGTCCGCAGCGCCGTCCTGCCCGCCCTCCGCACCGCCGCGGGTGCGGCCCTGGAGCGGCACGATCGCCTCGACGCGGCGTCGGCCGCCGCCGGGCAGGCCCGAGACGCGGGCCCAGTCCTCAGGGTGCGCGGCCGAGGGCATGTCCTCGTTCTCCACGAACTCGGCGGTGATCGCATCGCGCAGGTGCTGGGCGCCCACGCCGATCTCGCCGGTCGCGAGCTGGTCCTTCACCGCGAGCTTCTTCGCGCGGTCCACGATGTTGCGCAGCGTGGCCCCGGAGACGAAGTCGCGGAAGTGCAGCACGTCGTGGCCGCCGTCGGAATACTCCACGCGCACGAAGGCGGAGGCCGGGGAGTCGTCGTAGATCTCCCGCACGGCGAGGTCCAGGAGCGCCTCACGGTCCTCCCGCACGGGGACGGTCTCGTCGAGGTAGAGGCCGAGGATCTCGCGGCCGGCGCGGGCGTGGGGGCGGCGCACGCGGATCTTCACGTCCAGGCGGCCGGGGCGCAGGATCGCGGGGTCGATCATGTCCTCGCGGTTCGAGGCGCCGATGACGATCACGTTGTCCAGGCCCTCGACGCCGTCGATCTCGGCGAGCAGCTGGGGCACGATCGTGGTCTCGACGTCGCTGGACATGCCAGTGCCGCGGGTGCGGAACAGCGCCTCCATCTCGTCGAAGAAGATCACGACGGGGTGATCGGCGGCGGCCTTCTCGCGGGCGCGCTCGAAGACGAGGCGGATCGAGCGCTCGGTCTCGCCCACGTACTTGTTCAGCAGCTCGGGGCCCTTGACGTTGAGGAAGGCGGAGTTCTCGAGCGCCTCGGCGACGCTGACGCCGCGCACCTCGGC
>DAHVRS010000424.1 GCA_027322375.1 Brachybacterium sp.
CTCCGGAAGCGATCTCGTGATCGCCCGCGAGGGCGCCGGCGACATCGACCGGTTCTGAGCAGTCCCCTCGGCGCGCCACGGCGCGACGGCTGCTGAGCGAGCCGGAGAACACGAGGATCCCCAGCGCGTACAGCGGCACCATCCACAGCGCGTAGCGCAGGGTGAGCCCGTCGGCGAGGGCGCCGACGAGCGGCGGGGTGAGGAAGAAACCGAGACGCGCCATCCAGCCCACCACGGTGATGCCCACGCCCTGCGGGACGCCGGGCAGATCATCCGCAGCGCGGAAGGCGGCGGGGAACAGCGTCGCCACACCCCAGCCGGCTGCGGCGAAGCCGATCATCGCGGTCACCGGGGAGGGCAGCAGCAGGGCGAGGCTCATCCCGGCCGCGCCGATCACGGCGCCGAGGCGCGCGGTGGCGCGGTCACCGAGCCGGTCCACGACCGCGTCCCCGGTGAAGCGGCCCACGGTCTGCGCGCCCTGCAGCGCCACGAAGGCCATGCCAGCCAGGAACGGTGTGGCGTCGAAGGTCTCGCGCATGAACAGGGCGCCCCAGGTGCTGCCGGCATCCTCCGTGGAGCCGGCGAAGACGAGCACCATGCCGAGCGCCGCGACGAGGCCCAGAGCGCGCAGGCTCATGCCCGCGATGCGCAGCCCGGCGGGCTCGGCCGGGACCTCCCCCGCGGAAGCCGCGGAGGGGCCGGCGACCGGAATGGTCGCGCGCTCGGTGGAGTCCGGGCCGGTGAGCATGAAGCGGAAGGACCCGGCGGCGAGAGTCCCGAACAGCACCAGGCCCATCACGCCCTGCAGCCACAGCGGCAGACCCACCTGCGCAGCGCCCGCGCCGAGGAGGCCGCCGGCGACGGCGCCCAGGGACCACCAGCCGTGGTAGCTGTTCATGATCGAGCGGCGGTAGCGGCGCTCCACTCGCATGCCGTGGGCGTTCATCGAGATGTCGGTGATCGCGTCGGCCGCCATCGCGAGCGCGAGGGAGATCGCGAGCCAGGCCCAGGAACCGGCGATGTACACCAGCAGGTGCGAGGTGGAGGCGATGATCTGCGCGGCGACCGCCACGCGGGCGGAGCCGAAGCGGCCCATGAGCCGCGCGGCGAAGAGGCCGGAGAGCAGGCCGCCGATCGGCCCGAGCCCTACCGCGAGTCCGAAGGCGGTGTTGCTCAGCCCGATGGACTCCACGAGCTCCGGGTAGCGCGGCAGGATCGCGCAGAAGGACGCGCCGTTGAGGAAGAAGAGCAGGGAGATGGCCCAGCGGGCGAGGCGCGCGTCCCGCGGGACGTCGGGGCGCAGCGCGGTGTCTCGCGAGGTGTCGTGAGCGTTCACGATGCTCCATTCTGGACCATCCGGTCCGCTCTCACATCCCTGGTTCATCCCCCAGTCCCCGTCCCTGCTCCACACAGACGCGTGCCCGGCGCCGCAGGGGCACCGGGCACGCGGAGTGCTCAGAGGCGGATCACTTGCTCAGGAAGCGGGGCACCAGGTCGAAGGTTGCGAAGAGGGCCACGAGGCACATGGTCAGGCCGCCTATGAACAGCCACGGCTGCGGCTCGCGCATCGTCATCAGGCTCATGAGGTAGAGCCCGCCCGCGAACAGACCGAACAGCACGATGAACAGCACCACCGACAGGCCGGTGCTGTTACCGGACGAGGTGACGTTGTCCTCGGCGCGCGCCGGGGCGCGGTGCTCATCCGCGACATGCTGGTTGCTCATGCTGCCTCTTCCTTCACGTCAGATCCGTACCGTCCGGGCGCAGAGCGCGGACGACCACGCCCCATCCTAGACCAGGGCGGGCCCGGGGGCGGACACCCGCGCGTGCTCGATCGCGGTGAGCAGCGTCTCGAAGACCGCCGCGCCCGCAGAACCATCGATCTCGGGGTGCCACTGCACGCCGAGCACGGCGGAACCGGCCGACGCCTCGACCGCGAGTGGAAGGCCGCTCTCGTGGCGGGCGACGATCCGCAGATCGCCGCGGACCTCGCGCACGCCCTGGTGGTGGAAGGCGGTGACGCGGGCCTCGGTGCCGAGCGCGAGGGCGAGGTCGCTGGCCGCGTCGAGGGAGGCGGTGACGGGGGTGGGCTCCTGGCCGGTCGCGGGGTGCGCGGGCACATCGTGCGGGAGGTGGCGGTGCAGCTCGCCGCCCTCGGCGAGGACGATCAGCTGCAGGCCGCGGCAGATCCCGAGCACGGGCACGCCGGTGCGGCGCGCGGCCCGGTACAGGGCGGTCTCGAAGGCGTCGCGCTCCGGGTCCGGGGTCATGTCGGTGGGCAACGGTGCCTCGCCCCAGGCTGCGGGGTCGAGGTCGGTGCCGCCGGTGAGGACGATCCCGTCGAGCTCGGCGACCTCCTCGTCGGTCCACTCGTCCTGCGGGGAGAGGACCACGGGCCGGGCGCCGGCCTCGCGCAGGGCGTGCACGTAGTGCTCGTTGACGACGACGGCGTCGTGGCCCGCCCAGGCGCCGGACATCATGGTCCGAGTCCCCGCGGTCACGCCGATGAGCGGGCGACGAGTGCGCTGCGCCATGATGTTGTCCTTTCCGCGAAGGGGGCCTGTGCCGGTCGCCGGTCGACGACTGAGAACAGTTCACCCCCTCAGCCCCTCCCCCAGCGAGCTGTGTGGCGGAATGTGTCAGCGCTCTGTGACAACGGTCTGCGACAGCGGCGTGTCGGGCGGCGCCGCCCTCGTCAGCGCGGGCTGGTGCGGCTCAGCGCAGGCTGGTGACCGCGCCGTGGCGGGCGGTCGCGCGGAGGTAGTGCCCGCGCAGCTGCTCGGCGAGGACGGGCCAGGTGCGCTTGTGCACGGACTCCTCGGCGGCGCGGCCCATGGCGCGGCGCTTCGCGTCGTCGAACAGCAGATCGCTCGCGTGGTCGCGCAGCTCGTCGAGCATCCCCGGGGTGTAGAGCCAGCCGGTGCGGCTGGGGGCGATGAGGTCCACCGGGCCGCCGCGGCGCGGTGCGATGACGGGCAGACCCGAGGCCATCGCCTCCTGGATCGTCTGGCCGAAGGTCTCGAGCTCACCCGGGTGGACGAAGAGATCAGCGCTCGCGATGTGGGCGGCGAGGTCGGTGCCGGTGCGGAAGCCAGCGAAGTGGGCACGGGGCAGGCGACGGCGCAGCGCCTCCTTCTCCGGGCCATCACCCACGATCAGCAGACGCACCCCGGGCATGTCGTGCAGGACCCGCAGGTCCCCCACCTGCTTCTCCGGCGCGAGACGGCCCACGTACACCACGAGCTTCTCCTCGGAGCTCGCGTAGCGGGCGCGCAGCTCGGCGCTGCGCAGCGAAGGCGAGAACAGCGAGGTGTCCACGCCACGGCGCCACAGCTCGACCCGGTCGATACCGTGCTCGTGCATCTGGCGGCGTGCGGCCTGGGAGGGGGCGAGGTTCACGTCGCAGCGGTTGTGCACGTCGCGCAGCAGCTGCCAGGAGGCGTTCTCGAGGAAGGGCATGCCGTAGCGGGCCGTATAGCCGGGCACGTCGGTCTGGTAGACGGCGACGGTGGGGAGGGAGAGCTTCTGCGCGGCGACCGCGGCGCGTCCGCCCAGCAGCATCGGGGAGGCGAGGTGGACCACGTCGGGCCGGAACTCCTCCATGCGTCGGCGCAGGGAGGTGGCTGTCGCGGCGGCGATGCGCACATCGCTGTAGCCGGGCATGGGCGCGGAGGCGACGGTGTGGACGTTCACCTGCTTGCCGCAGGCGGTGCGCACGGACCGCTCGGTGCCGGGGCCCGCCGGGGCGATGATCTCGAGCTCGTCACCGGAGGCGGCGAAATGATCCGCCACGCGGAGCACGGAGCCGGAGACGCCGTTGAGGTGCGCGAGTGCCGATTCAGAGACCAGAAGGATCCTCATGCCCTCGAGCATGCGCCGCCGCCTGGTCCTGCGGGTCACGGGGAGTTGACGTCCCGGTGAACTCTTCGGACCAGGCGGCGGCGCAGGTGGCTCAGAGGAGCTGTCTCAGAGGCGCTTCGAGGCGATCTTCGCGCCCTCGGTGAGGGACTCGAGCTTCGCCCAGGCGATCTGCGGGTGGATCCGCCCGCCCAGGCCGCAGTCGGTCGAGCCGATCACTCGCTCGGGGCCCACGAGCTTCGCGAAGCGCTCGAGGCGCTGGGCGACGAGCTCCGGGTGCTCGACGACGTTCGTGGCGTGGGAGACGATCCCGGGCACCAGCACCTTGTCGCCTGGCAGCTCGAGGTCCTGCCACACGGTCCACTCGTGCTCGTGGCGCACGTTCGCGGCCTCGAAGGAGTAGTACTTCGCGTCGATCTCGAGCAGCAGCGGCGCGATGTGGCGGAACTCGATGTCGGTGGTGTGCGGGCCGTGCCAGGAACCCCAGCACAGGTGGAAGCGAGTCTGCTCAGTGGGCACGCCGGACAGGGCACGGTTCACGGCATCCACGCGCTTGCGGGTGAACTCGAGATAGTCCTCGAGGGACGGCTCAGGGTTGATCTGGTCCCAGTTCTCGGCGATCGAGGGGTCATCGACCTGGACGGTGAGGCCGGCGGCGGCGATCGCCTCGTACTCGGGGCGCATCACCTCGACCCAGGCGTCGAGGAAGGCGTCCACATCGCCGTAGTGGTCATCGGTGATGCGGCTGCCGGAGCCCGGAGAGAGGGAGTTGAGGAACCCGGTCTCGTAACCGGCGGCGGTGAAAGCGCTGGTCGCGTTCGCGATGTCCTGCGCGATGAGCTCGCGTCCGGTGTCGGAGAAGGCGACGGGCCCGGTCGCGGCGGGGAAGGTGGGCTGGGTGCCCACGGTGATGCCGGAGGTCGGGTCCTGGTAGGCCTCGGCGAAGATCGTCCAGTCGCGGCGGTCGGGAAAGCTGGTCAGGCGCACGTCGCCGGGGCTGGAGCGGACCGGCTCGGCGGAGAGGTGGTCGCTGCCGGTGAGCTCGAGGCCACTGACGCGGTCGAAGATGTAAGACCACCAGGAGCCGTAGTTCACGGCCGAGCCCATGAGGTGGCCGTACTCGCCGTCGTTGGGGATCGAGATGCCGATCTCGCGCTGACGGGCCACGACGTCGTGCACGGCCTGGGCGAGCACCTCGCGGAACTCGTCGGTGGGCTCGGGAGTCAGGCCGTCCTCGCCGACGGGGCGGGCGGCGTTGGCGGCGATCAGCTCCGGGCTGCGGGGCAGGGAGCCAGCGTGGGTGGTGAGGATCTCGGTCATGGACTGGAGCCTAGGGCGCGGCGCTCCCCCACCGGCAATCGCGCCGTCACGGCGGTTCACACGCCGCACGGCCGACGAACGCGCGGCCGACGGGTTCACAGCCGATGGATTCACAGCCGATGGATTCACAGCCGATGGATTCACAGCCGACGGGCCCGGGCGGCACCGCAGTGGTGCCGCCCGGGCCCGTCGCCTGCTCAGACCTCTCGGACTCAGTCCATCGGCCAGGTGGGGACCAGGTTGCGGTCGCCAAAGGCCTGATCGATGCGGCGCAGCGGCGGCCAGTACTTCGACTGGATCCGCATCTGGGCGCTGTCGTGCACCGAGCCGTCCTCGACCGCGGTCCACGTGCCGGGGTAGACCGCGACCTCGCGGGAGTAGGGGTGGGTCCACTCCCCCGTCGCGATCGACGCAGCGGTGTGCGGGGCGTTCACCAGCGGGTTGTCCTCGGCGGGCCAGGTGCCCGCAAGCACTTCCTCCGCCTCCTTCGCGATCATCAGCATCGCCTCGACGAAGCGGTCGATCTCGGCGAGGTCCTCGGACTCGGTCGGCTCGATCATCAGCGTCCCTGCGACCGGGAAGGACATCGTCGGCGCGTGGAAGCCGTAGTCGATGAGGCGCTTGGCGACATCGTCGACGGTGATCCCGGTGCGGGCGGTGAAGGGACGCAGGTCCACGATGCACTCGTGCGCGACCAGGCCGTTCTCGCCCGTGTAGAGGATCTCGTAGGCCTCGGAGAGGCGCCTGGCCATGTAGTTCGCGGCGAGGACCGCGGAGGCGGTCGCGTGACGCAGTCCGTCGGGCCCCATGAGGCGGATGTAGGTCCAGGTGATCGGGAGGATCGAGGCGGAGCCGTACGGGGCCTGGGAGACGGGCGCGCCGCCGTGGACCTGCTCGCCCTTGCCGACCACGGGATGCTCGGCTTTCTGCATCGCGGGGTGACCGGGCAGGAACGGCGCGAGGTGCGCCTTCGCCGCGACGGGGCCGACGCCGGGGCCGCCACCACCGTGCGGGATGCAGAAGGTCTTGTGCAGGTTCAGGTGGGAGACGTCGCCGCCGAACTCGCCGGGACGGGCCACCTCGAGCAGTGCGTTGAGGTTCGCGCCGTCGACGTACACCTGCCCGCCCGCGTCGTGCACGAGCTCGCACACGGTGCGAACCTCCTCCTCGTACACGCCGTGCGTGGACGGGTAGGTGATCATGATCGCGGAGAGCTCGTCGCCGTGGTCCTTGATCTTCTGCTTGAGGTCGTCGAGGTCGATGTTGCCACGCTGGTCGGAGTCGACCACGACCACGCGCAACCCGGCGTTGACGGCGCTGGCCGCGTTGGTTCCGTGCGCGGAGGAGGGCACGAGGCACACATCGCGCCCGGACTCGCCGCGGGAGGCGTGATAGGCGCGGATCGCGAGCAGGCCCGCATACTCGCCCTGGGAGCCGGCGTTGGGCTGCAGGGAGACGGTGTCGTAGCCGGTGAGGTCCGCGAGCCAGGTCTCCAGCTGCGCGATCATCTCGAGATAGCCCTTGACGTCCTCGCGCGGGGCGAGGGGGTGGATCGCGTTGAATCCCGCCCAGGTGATACCGGCCATCTCGGTGGCGGCGTTGAGCTTCATCGTGCAGGAGCCCAGCGGGATCATGCCGCGGTCCAGCGCGAAGTCGCGGTCGGCGAGGCGGCGCAGGTAGCGCATCATCGCGGTCTCCGAGCGGAAGGAGGAGAACACGGGGTGCTGGAGGAAGGGGTCCTTCCGCACGAGGTCTCCCCAGCCCTCGCCGGAGCGCACCTCGGCGAGCTCCTGCCCGGGGGTGGGGGCATGCGGAGCGAAGGCGGCGGCGATCACGGTGAGGTCCTCGGCGGTGACGGTCTCGTCCAGGGAGAGGTGGAGGAGGTCATCGCCCTCGGTGCGCACGAGGAAGCCGGCCTCGCGCAGGGAGTCTGCGAGCTCTCCTGCGGTGCCGACGGCCTTCACCTGGAGGGTGTCGAAGAAAGCATCATTCGCGAGCTCGAAGCCGCTGCGGCGCAGCAGGTCGGCGAGCGCGGCGGTGCGGTCGGCGACGGTGCGGCCGATCCGGGTCAGGCCCTCGGGGCCGTGGTAGACGGCGTACATCCCGGCCATCACGGCGAGCAGCACCTGGGCGGTGGTGATCGAGCTGGTGGCCTTCTCGCGGCGGATGTGCTGCTCGCGGGTCTGGAGGGAGAGGCGGTAAGCGGGGTTGCCCTCGGCATCGCGGGAGACGCCCACGAGCCGGCCCGGCAGCTGCCGCTCGAGGCCCTTGCGCACGGCGACGAAGCCGGCGTGCGGACCGCCGAAGCCGAGCGGGATGCCGAAGCGCTGGGAGGTGCCCACGGTGACGTCGGCCCCGAGCGAGCCCGGGGAGGCGAGCAGGGTGAGCGCGAGCAGGTCCGCGGAGACGATCGCGACGGCCTTGGTGGACTTGATCTTCGCGATCACCTCGCTCGGGTCCCACACGCGGCCGGAGGCGCCCGGATACTGGATGAGCGCGCCGAAGCAGTCGACCTCGGGCACGCCCTCGGTCGCGAAGTCCACCTCGCGCAGCTCGATGCCGAGCCCCTCGGCGCGGCCGGCGAGCACGGCCTTGGTGGAGGGCAGGGTGTCCGCGTCGACGAGGAAGACGTTGCCGTTGCGCTTGGCGGTGCGGCGGGCGAGCATGAGCGCCTCGGCCGCGGAGGTGGACTCATCCAGGGTCGAGGCGTTCGAGACGTCCATCCCGGTGAGGTCGCAGATCATCGTCTGGAAGGTCAGCAGCGCCTCGAGCCGGCCCTGGGAGATCTCCGGCTGGTACGGGGTGTACGCGGTGTACCAGGCGGGGTTCTCCAGCACGTTGCGCTGGATCACGGCGGGGGTGTGGGTGCCGTGGTAGCCCATGCCGATGAGGGCGCGGCGGACGGTGTTGCGGTCGGCGAGGGCGCGCAGCTCCTCGAGCGCGGCCGGTTCGGTGACCGCGGCGGGGACGGCGGAGGAGACCGCGTCGCCCAGGCCGTCCAGGAGGATCGTGCTGGGCACGGCGGCGGCGAGCATCTCGTCCAGGGAGTCGTGGCCGAGGACCTCGAGCATGTGACGCTGGGCGTCGGGATCGGTGCCGACGTGGCGGCGGACGAAGGAGTCGTGAGCGTGCGCGGACGATGCGGTCATGAAAGGGCGCCCCTGGGTTCTGCGTGCAGTGCGGGTGAGCACTGCAGGTGTGCGGTGCGGTGATGCGGTGCTGTTGTGCGGTGCGGGAGCCGAGGGGGCGGCCGCTGGGTGCGCGACCGCCCCCTCGCGGTCAGGACTGTGTGAAGGCGGTGTACTCCTCCGCGCTGAGCAGGTCCTCGGGGAGGGCCTCGAAGCTCGCGCGGATGAGCCAGCCGTCCTCGAAGGGCGAGGAGTTCACGAGCTCGGGCGTGTCCACCACGGCCTGGTTGACCTCGGTGACGGTTCCGGACAGCGGCGAGAAGAGATCGGAGACGGACTTCGTCGACTCGATCTCGCCCATCTCGGTGTGCGCGGTGATCTCATCACCCTCGGCGGGCAGGTCAACGTACACGACGTCGCCCAGCTGCTCGGCGGCGTAGTCGGTCACGCCGATGACGGCGACGCCGTCGGACTCGACGCGGACCCACTCATGGTCCTTGCTGTAGAGAAGTTCTGCGGCCATGGGGCTGGTCCTTCCTGGGTGGATAACACTCGGGGTCACGGGGTCCGGTGCGACGAGGCTGCCGACCGGAGGATCGGGGGTCAGGCGCGCCGGTAGAACGGCATCTCGACGACGCGGGCGGGCAGGTCCTTGCCGCGCACGTCGATGACGAGCTCGGTGCCGGGCGCGGCCGCGGCCGGGGCCACGTAGGCCATGGCGATGGGGTGGCCGAGCGTCGGGGCGAGGGCGCCGGAGGTGACGGTGCCGACCTCCTGGCCCTCCGCGTCGCGCACGGCGGCGCCGGCGCGGCCGGCGCGTCGGCCCTCCGCGACGAGGCCCACCAGCACGGGCAGGTCCTCGGTCACGGCGGCTTCGATCGCTGCGCGGCCGACGAAGTCCTCCTTGGACTTCAGCGCGACGACGCGGGCCATCCCGGCCTGGGCGGGCAGCAGCTCGCGGCTGAGCTCGTTGCCGTACAGCGGCATTCCCGCCTCGAGGCGGAGCGTGTCGCGGCAGGCGAGGCCGCAGGGGGCGAGCCGGTCCCCGCCCGCGGCGGTGAGCAGCTCCCACAGCGCGGTCGCCTGGGCGTTCGGGACGTACAGCTCGAAGCCGTCCTCACCTGTGTAGCCGGTGCGGGCCACCAGCATCTCCTCCCCGCCGAAGGTGCCCTTGGCGAAGCGGTAGTTCTTCATGCCGGTGATGTCCTCGGCGGTGAGGCCGCCGATCGCGGAGCCGTCCGCGGCCATCGCGTCGAGCAGGATCTGCTCCGCGGCGGGTCCCTGGACGGCGAGGAGGGAGGTGCGTGCGGAGGCGTCGTCGACCTCGACGTCGAAGCCCTCAGCGCGAGCGAGCAGTTCGGCGGCATCGACCTCGGC
>DAHVRS010000430.1 GCA_027322375.1 Brachybacterium sp.
GCCGAGGTACTCCCCGCGGCGTTCACGGGCGATGACGCGGGAGTAGACCTGGCCGGTGGTGATGTTCGCGTTGGCGGTGAGGTCCTCGTCGAGGAACCGCTCGTAGTGGCCGATGTCCAGGTCGGTCTCGGCCCCGTCCTCGGTGACGAAGACCTCGCCGTGCTGGAAGGGGTTCATGGTGCCCGGATCCACGTTGAGATAAGGGTCGAGCTTCTGCATCGTCACGCGCAGTCCGCGGCTGCGCAGGAGCATGCCGAGCGAGGAGGCGGTGAGGCCCTTCCCCAGGCTCGAGACCACTCCGCCGGTGACGAAGATGTGCTTGGTGGTGCCGGGGTTCCGGAAGGGGCGGGCCGCGGCGGCCGCCCCGATCCGAGGGATGGGGCCGGTGCTGGACTGGGGTGCGCTCGCGCTGGTGTCTGCCACGGACTGCCAAGCTACCACCACAGGTTCCCGGGAGCGAGCATCTGCCACCGCGGCGAAGATCTCAGAGGCGCGAGCGTCTCGGGCGGATGCACGCCGCTCAGTCGAGCTCGAGCACCTCATT
Organism: Brachybacterium sp.; assembly: GCA_027322375.1. Lineage (GTDB taxonomy): Bacteria > Actinomycetota > Actinomycetes > Actinomycetales > Dermabacteraceae > Brachybacterium. The sequence continues at coordinate 545 of DAHVRS010000430.1, forward strand.
GAGCTGGGCGAGCAGATGTTGGTCCGTGGGCAGCTCGGCGGCGCGGCGTCGCGAGGCCGCCTCGGCGGCGGCGCGGACGGCCGGGTCGGTGTGCGCGGTGAGCGCGGCGGCGAGCGCGGCCGGGTCGCCGACGGGGACCAGCGCGGCGGCGTCCCCGGTGACCCAACGGGTGCCGCCCGCGTCGGTCGCGACGATCGCGCGTCCGGCGAGCAGTCCCTCCTGGAGGGAGACGGGCTGGCCCTCCCAGCGGGCGGCAGAGACCTGGAGGTCGGCGGCGGCGAGCAGTGCGGGCACGTCCTCGCGCCGGCCGAGGAGTTCGACGGGGAGCTGCTCGGCGCGGATCCGTGCCTCGAGCTCCTCCCGCAGCGGTCCCTCGCCGGCGACGCGGATCCGGGCCGTGCCGGGCGGGAGCAGCGCGGCGGCGTCGAGCAGATCGTGCAGTCCTTTCTGCGGGGCGAGGCGGGCGAGGACCAGCACGTCGAGCACAGCTGTCTCGCCCCCTCTCGAGCTCTCGGCGTCATGACCGGCCGGCGTGTCTGCGGTCCCCGTCGCCGCTGGCCGTCCAGGCGCCGGGATCACCGCGTGGCGCACGTCCTTCGCACCGGCACTCCGGGCGGACTCGGCAAGGTCCGGGGAGACGGCGAGGACGGTGTCGGCCCCGCGGACCAGGACGCGCAGCAGGAGCGCCCCGAGCGCCCGGGCGGGCGCTCCCCCGACGGTCCGGTTGTGGAGGCTGACCACGAGTCGGTGCCCACCACGTCGGCGCCGGCTGCCCATGGCGAGCGCAGCGAGGGCCCCGGCGCGCAGGCCGTGGGCGTGGAGCGTGAGGGGGCCGGGTGCCTCTGCGAGGAGGCGGCGCAGGGTGCGGACGGTGCGCAGGTCCGCACCGGGGCGGGGGCGCGGGCCGATCTGGACGGGCGCTTCGGAGACGTCGTGGCCTGCCGCGGTGAGCAGGGCGTGCTCGTGGTCGACGTGGGCGGCGAGGCCGCCGCTGGCGGCCGGTCGCACCAGCAGCACGCTCACGAGACCTGCTCCACGGCGCCGTGACGGCCGGCCCGCACCCGGGCCACGAAGCGGCGGGTGACATCGGGGTCCGCCGCGGCCATCGTCGCGCCCGCGAGGAGCGCGGCGACCACGCCGCAGAGGATCCCCACGAGCACCGCACCGACTGCGCCGGTGCCGGAGGTGATGAGCTGACGGCCCAGCAGCATCCCGGGCACGCCGCCCAGCAGCACCGCGAGCGGCACGAGGAGTGCAGTACGGCGCACCGGGGCGAGGTGGCCACCGTGCTCGAGGATGTCCGCGATGCGGGTGAGGCCCACGATCCCGGCCAGCGCCATGCCGGCCGCGATCGACAGGCCGAAAGCGGTGGACGCCTCGGCGGGAGCACGCTCGGGGCTGGGCAGGATGAGCGCGAGGATCGCGCCGGCCGCGACGACCCAGCCGACCGACCCGACCAGGAGCGCGTCACGGGCGCGCAGCGCGGCGGACAGGATCCGGGTGCACTGGGTGGCGACGGCGAAGCCGGTCAGGCCCAGCGCGAGCGCGGCGCTGGTCGAGCCGACGCCGGTCGCGCCCGCACGGTCGATCTGGCGGAAGAACTGCTCGAGGGCGGGCCCGGCGGCGAACAGCATCGCGGAGCCGATCACGGCGACCGCCATCACGGTGCGCACGGAGAAGGCGGCGATGCGTGCGAAGCCGGCCCGGTCGCCGACCAGCCGCAGCTCGGACAGGTGCGGGAAGACGGAGGTCACCAGCGGCACGACGAGCACCGCATAGGGCAGCAGGTACACCGCCTGGGCGTACTGGAAGACGGGCAGCGTGCCGATGCCGCCAGCGCGCATCGCCAGCAGCATCACCAGACCCAGCACGAGCTGCTGGGCGCCGACGGCGCCGAGGCCCGCCCCGCCGAGGGCGAGGGCGCGCCGGGCGAGGTGCCCGAGCATCGTCAGCGAGGGACGCAGCCGCAGCCCGCTGCGCAGGGAGACGATGAGGACCGGGGCGGCCATCACCGCGACCCCGGCGGTGGTGCCCCAGCCGAGCCAGTTCACGGCCCCGGGACTGATCGTGGCGGCTGTCGCGACCGAGGGCACGAGGTGGGCGTAGACGCGATAGGAGACCATCACCAGCAGCGAGGACAGCAGCGGCATCATCGCGGGCCACAGGAAGCGCTTGCGGGCCTGAAGGTAGGCGGCGAGGACCACGGACAGCCCGTACAGCGGCAGCTGGAGCGCGAAGATGCGCAGCAGGACGGTGCCGAGCGTCACGCCGGCGGCGCCGGGGGCGTCGGAGGCGAGCAGGAGGGAGGCGAGCGGCTGGGCGAAGAGGATGAGCAGCGCCGCGAGCAGCCCGGTGCCCAGCAGCGTCCAGGTCAGGAGGGTGGAGATGATCCGGTCGGCGAGCGCGGCGTCCCCCTGGCTCCCAGGTGCGCCGCCGGCCTCCTCGCGTGCGTCCCCCTCACGGCCGCCCTCGGGCACGAGCCCTGCGATGAGCGGCACTACGGCGGCGGCGAGCAGGCCACCGGCCGCGATCTCGAACAGGACGTTCGGGAGCATGTTCGCGGTGGAGTAGGCAGTGCCCACATCGCCAGCGCCCACGCTCCCGCCGAACACGAGATAGCGCACGAAGCCGGCGATCCGCGCGACCACGGTGACGACGAGGATGATCCCGGCGCCGCGCAGGACGGAGCCCGCCACTCCCCCGCGACGGGTGGAGGCCGGGGTCCCGGCGCTCATCGGCCAGTCTCCTCGGCCGACGGGAGGGGCCGACGGCCCAGACGATCCAGGGCATGCAGCACGGGGGTGCGGTCGATGACGGCGCTGAAGCTGACCTTCTCGCTCGCAAGGGTCAGGGCGACGACGCCGACGAGCAGCGCCCCGCGGGCGGGGACGGGCAGCACCCGGGTCGCGGCCGCGCCGACGGCGGCGCCGAGCACGTTCGCGCCGGCGTCGCCGAGCATGCCGTGCTCGCGCAGGTCCGCTGGCAGAGCGAGCAACCCTGGCATGAGCGCGGCGCGGGCGAGCCCCGCCCCGCTCCGGGCACGTGCAGCATCCGCGTCACCGTGAACGCCTTCTTCGGTGGTCCCAGCACCAGCACCGAGGACAGCAAACGCAGCGGCCGCGGGGAGCACGACCTTCAGCGCTCGGCCGGGGCGGAGGTCGAGCAGGTTCGCGAGGTTCGCGCAGCCAGCGATGAGAGCGGCGTCGGCCCCCACGCGCACGAGCCCGCCGGGGGCCGGGGCGGTCGCCG
>DAHVRS010000444.1 GCA_027322375.1 Brachybacterium sp.
ACCCGCAGCTCCCGGGTGAGGACGCGCAGCACGTCCCGCGGTCCCACATCGCCGAGCGCGAGCGCACGGGTGACGGTCGTCGCGGCCTGGTTGCCGGTGTTCCCGCCGGTGCCGATCAGCAGCGGCACGAACAGCGCGAGCACGGTGACCTGCTCGAGCGTCGCCTCGAAGGCATCGAGGACCTGCACGGTGAGGGTCGCGCCGACAGCCAGCACGAGCAGCCACACGATGCGGGAGCGCACCAGCGTCCGCACCGGGGTGGAGAGGTAAGGACGGCGCAGCGGCTCGGTACCGCCCTGGCGCGCCGCGTCCTCGTCCTCCTCGCGCTCGAGGATCCGAGCCGCGTCATCCAGGGTGAGGATCCCGACGAGCCGTCCCTCCGCATCCACGACGGGCAGCGCGGACAGGCGCAGCTCCGCACAGCGGCGGGCGGCGAGCTCCGCGGTCTCAGTCGCGGCCACGCTGTGCGGATCCGCCATCACGCCTGCGATCTCCTGCTGCGGCGCGGCGCGCAGCACGTCCCGCAGGCTGATCACGCCCAGCAGCTGCCGGGTGCCGTCCACCACCGGGATCGTGTAGATCGTCTCCACATCATCCAGCCGCGCATGCACCTTCTCGAGGGTGCTCGCCGCGGTGTCGCTGGGATGGACGGAGACGAAGGCGGGGCTCATGCGCCGCCCCACGGAGTCCTGCGGGTAGCCGAGCACCACCGCGGTCGCCGCCCGCTCCTCCTCCGGCAGGCCGCGCAGCAGGCGCGTGGCGAGCCCGGCGGGCAGCTCGTCCAGCAGCCAGACCCGGTCGTCGGGCTCGAGCGCGGCGAACAGCTCCGCGACCTCGCTGCTCTGGAGGTCGTGCAGCAGCTCGTGCTGCAGGGCGGGATCCAGGCGCTCGAACACGTCGATCGCCTGCCCCTTGGGCAGGAGGCGGAACACGACGGCGCGCTCGCGGTCCTCGAGCCGCCCGCTGAGTTCGAGGATCTCGGAGAGGTCGAGGGTGCCCAGCTGGCGGGCGAGGGAGACGAGGTCGTTCTCGGCGAGGGCCTGGCGGAGGGTCTGGTCGGTGACATCGATCTGGACGTCGGGGGTCATGGGGGTCATGGAGGTCATGGGACGCTCATTCCTGAAGGGACCGCGGCACCACGGGACCCCCTGCGCAGTCGGCGCGAGTCGTCACGGCTCATCCGGGGATGAGCCGTCAGGACCAGGCGGCGGGGTGAAGCGATGGGGCATCAGCGGGCCGGGCGGCGTATATCGGGCCGTGGGCTGGCCGGGTGCCGCGTCAGGGCGCGGCCCGCCACGCCAGGGCGCGCTCAAGCGCGGGGCAGGGCGGAGCACCGAGAGGGGGCATCCGGCATGGGAGACGGACTCGCACTGTCCATCGGACGCTCACCTCGCTCTCGTGCTCGGCGCGGACCGCACCGGGATGGCCGGTCTCGCTCCGGGCACCCTATCCCCGTTCCGACGCGGACGGCCAGGGCTGGCGTGGCGGCATGTGTCCGTGACCACCGAGTGAGGGCGACGGCACAGGATCGGGGTTCTAGGCTGGGGGCATGCACACCACCACCCTCCGCGTCGGCTTCGTGCCCGGGGTCGAGCCGGACAGCTTCCTGCGCCGCTGGAAGTCGGGCCGCCGCGCGGCCTGGCTCGAGCTCGTCCCCGTGCCCCTGTCCCGGCAGGCCGCCGCGCTCGCCGAGGGCGAGGTCGACATGTGCTTCGTGCGCCTCCCGCTGCCGCCCGCGACCGCGGCCGGAGAGCTGCACATGGTGCCGCTGTGGGAGGAGCGGGCCGCGGTCGTCGTGGGCGATGAGGATCTGCTCAGCCTCCACGAGGACCTCGCCGAGGAGGACCTCGAGGGCCACACCGAGATCCCACCGGTGCATGAGGATGATGCGGCGGACCGGATCGCCGTCGCCGCGACCGGCGCCGGGTACACCCGGGTCCCGCTGTCCCTCGCCCGCCTCCACCACCGCAAGGACGCCGTCGCGCTCCCGCTGCGCGACGGGGAGCCCACCCGCATCGGGCTCGTTTGGCCCCGCGCCGCCGACGACGAGATCCGTCAGGAGTTCGTGGGCGTCGTGCGCGGCCGCACCGCCCGCTCGAGCCGCTGACCTCCAGAGTCACCCTCACCCGCCGATCGCCCAGAAGGAGCCCCCATGACCGAGCAGCCCCGCATGAACGTCGAGAGCTTCAACCTCGACCACCGCACCGTCGCCGCGCCCTACCTGCGCATCGCCGACCGCAAGGAGCTGAACGGCGGCGACGTGCTCACGAAGTTCGATGTCCGCTTCACCCAGCCGAACCACACCCACCTCGACTCCGAGGTGGTCCACTCCCTCGAGCACATGATGGCCGAGCACATGCGCAACCACTCCGGTGACGTCCTGGACGTCTCCCCGATGGGCTGCCGCACAGGCTTCTACGTCCTGCTCGTCGGCGACCACAGCGTCGACAGCTTCGCCCCGGTGCTCGAGGCGACCCTGCGCGACCTGCTCGCGGCCGACGAGGTCCCCGCGGCGAACGAGATCCAGTGCGGCTGGGGAGCCCACCACAGCCTCGAGGGCGCGCACGCCGCGGCTCGCGAGTTCCTCGACCGCCGCGCGGAGTGGGGGACGGTCAGCGCCGGCTGATCTCCTCGCGCACCGCGGCCAGGAGGCGCGCAGTGCGCGCATCGCGGGCGATGTCGTCCACGCTCACGCACCGCCCCTGCGCGTCCGCGAGCGGGATCCGCCAGTTCGGGTACTCCTCATCGGTGCCCGGCTGGTTCTGGATCCGACGCTCGCCCACGCAGTCCACGAGCGAGACCCCGAGCAGCATCGACGGCGTCCGCGCGAGATGCCGATGCAGCGCGATGACGGTGTCCTCGACGCGCTCTGCCGCTGTCGGGTCCCCCTCCGCGAGCAGTCCCTCCGCGCGCAGCACGTCCAGCACCCGTTCGCGCCCTGCGGCGTCGGCCGCGAGCTCGTCCTCGAGGCTCCGCTCCAGCAGGCCCAGCTCGTGCCGCAGCGCCACATGGTCACCCGCGAGATACCCGGCCGTCGGCGGCAGATCGTGCGTGTTCACCGAGGCCATGCACAGGGTGCGGTAGTCCGCGGGCGGCAGCGGCGCACCCTCCCCGTCGGCCTCGAACCACAGCACTGAGGTGCCGAGGATCCCGCGATCCACGAGCACCTCCCGCACCCACGGCTCGAAGGTGCCGAGGTCCTCGCCGATGATGAGTGTGCCCGCGCGCTGCGCCTCGAGCACGAGGATGCCGAGCATCGCCTCGTGGTCGTAGGCGACGTAGGCGCCATCGGACGCGGGATGCCCCTCCGGGATCCACCACAGCCGGAACAGGCCCAGCACATGGTCGATCCGCAGCGCACCGGCATGCCGAATGAGGGTGCGCAGCATGTCGCGCCAGGGCCGGTAGGACGCCTCGCGCAGACGCTCGGGATGCCAGGGCGGCTGGGACCAGTTCTGCCCCTGCTGGGAGTACTGATCCGCGGGGGCGCCGACGGTCGCGCCGTGCGCGAGCACGTCCCCGAGCGCCCACGCGTCGGCCCCGACCTGTTCGACGCCGACGGCGAGGTCGTGCATGATCCCGATCCGCATCCCGGCGGCGCGCGCAGCGGTCTGTGCGGCACCGAGCTGCTCGTCCAGCCACCACTGCACGCGCACATGGAACTCGATCCGGTCCGCAAGCTCGGCGCGGGCGTGGGCGAGGACGGCCTCGTCCAGGTCGCGCAGCACCACCTCATCCGGCGTACCATGCACGGACTCCGCGAGCGCGGACCACAGCGCGAAGTCCTCGAGCCCCTGCCCCTCCCGGGCCCGGTAGGCGTCCAGCAGCGCCTGCCGCCCCTCGCTCAGCGGCACGGCGAACAGCTCCTCGAGCGCGGTCAGCTTCGCAGCGAGCACCTCATCGCGCTCGATCCGGTCCACCCGGTCGTTCCAGCCCCCGACCCCCTCGCGCAGCAGACGGATCCTCTGCCGGGCGATATCGGTGAGCATCCCGTGCTCGGGCACGTCCTCGATCCGCAGGTACAGCGGCGCGGTGAAGCGCCGGGTGACGGGCAGATAGGGGGAGGGCTCGACCGGCGGGGTCGGAGAGGCGGCGTGCAGCGGGTTGATCAGCAGGAAGTCGGCACCATGACGGGCGCCGAGGATCGCGGCGAGAGCACCGAGGTCCGCGAGGTCGCCCACGCCCCAGGACCGCTCGGAGCGGACCGAGTACAGCTGCGCCTGCACGCCGAGGGCGCGGCGCGCAGCGTACTGCTCATGGACGGTCAGGCGCGCCGGGGTGATCACGAGGTCCGCTGCGGCGGGACCGGTCGAGGTCTCGGCGACCAGGCGGTGCCAGCCGAGCGGCAGCCCCTCGGGCAGCAGGAACCGGGCACGGCCCCTCAGGGTGCCGTCGAGGTCGAAGGGCGGGGTGTGGTCCTCGCCCTGGACGAGGTCGAGCCGGCCGCCGTCCTCGAGCTCGACATGGACGCTCACTCCCGTGCCGTGCTCGACGTGGACGGGGACGCTCGAGGCGCGGTCCTCCCGCAGCACTGTCACGGGCGGGAGGGTGCGCCGCCACGGGGCGCGCTCCCGCTCGGCGCGCAGCGCCGCGATGTCGGTCTCGGTGGCGTCGGCGCCGAG
>DAHVRS010000469.1 GCA_027322375.1 Brachybacterium sp.
ATGCCGGTGGCCTCCAGCAGGATCCCGCCCACCACTCCCCCGACCCCGTTGGCGAACAGCAGCGCGCCGTAGCCGAGGCCGCCCTCGTCCCCGGCGCCGAGCGTCTGGGCGAAGTTCGGCATCGCCACCTGCAGCGAGGCACCCACGCACACCGCGATGAGACCGGCCAGCGCGATCATGCCCACCAGCACCCGATCACCGCCGACGGTGCGCAGCACCCGCGGGGTGTCCAGGATCGAGACGCGCTGGGTGTGCACGTGGCCGCTGCGCACATGCCCGGTGAAGGGCGTGCGGATCATCAGCACGGTCATCGGCAGGTAGAACAGGACGTTCGCGAAGATGCCACCCGTCGGCCCCAGAAGCAGCAGCAGCAGGGAGCCGACCACGGGCCCGGCGAGCACGCCGAGGGACTTGAAAGTGGCGTTCAGGCGGACGGCGCTGGGGAGCTCATGGGGCTCGGCGAAGTCGTGGAGCATGAGCTGCTCGGCCGGGCCCCACAGCGCGCCCGCACAGCCGTGCAGCACCAGCAGGATGCACGCGCTCCACATCTCGAGCGTGCCCGTGAGGAACAGGACGCCCCAGCTCAGGGACACGAAGGCGAACAGGCCCTGTGCGATCTGGATGATGCGCCGGCAGTCGTACTTCTCCGCGAGCCCACCGAACAGCACCGAGAACAGCAGGAACGGCAGCCAGTGGCTGATCACCTGGAAGCCCACCAGCCACGGGGACGCGAACACCTGCCACAGCACCCAGTAGGTGATGACGTGCTCGATGTTGTCGCCCATCATCGACAGCCCCGCGGTCATCAGGTACGGGCGGGAGTGCTTGTCGCGGAGCGGTCCGAAGCGGCGCAGGGTGGGTGCGGAGGTGGGCATCGGCCTTCTTCGTGGGTGGGACGGGGCGTCCTGCGCTGACCGCGAGATGGGGGCGGAGGCGCAGGTCAGAGAAGCAGTGGGAGCTCCAGCCTACGGTCGGGCGCAGGGCGGGCGACAGGGCGGCCCGGCAGGAGAGACCCGGCGGTGCTGCCTCAGCGGTACACGTCTGCGAGCACCGCGAAGCCGCTGAGGACGCCGATCGCGAGCACGGCGCAGGTGGCGAGCAGCATCGGCAGTCCGTCACGGTCCAGCAGGTCCCGGCTGCGCAGCGCCTGGTGCGAGCGTCGGTACCCGGTCGCGGCGAGCACATAGGCGAGGACGGCGAGCCCAGCGCCGACGATCCCGCCCATCACCGCGAGCATGCCGAAGGGCTCGAGCGTGAACCGCATCCCCACCAGGCTCGCGACGCCGAAGGCGAGGCAGGTGCGCCGCCACGCGAGCAGGGTCCGCTCGGGCTGGAGGCCCACGTCGTAGATCCGGTCCGACGGGGTGCTCACGCGTACAGCCCGATCGTCACGAGCGCGGCCGCGACCACGATCCCGACCACCAGCACGGCCCCGGTGGACAGCCCCGGCAGCGGCTCGGCGCGGCGCAGCGAGCGCTCGGTGGCGCGCCAGCCCAGCCAGGCCTGGACCACGGACAGGGTGCCCAGCGCCAGGAACACGATCGACGCCGCGATCCGCCACCCGGTCGCCGACGGGAGCGACAGCGCCTCGAGCGCGAACGCCGCGGCGTACATGGCGAGCGCCGTGCGCAGCCAGGCGAGGAAGGTCCGCTCGTTCGCGAGGCTGAACCGGGGGTCCGGCTCCTCGCCCTGCCCGTAGACGCTGCGGGGGAAGCGGCGGTCGGTGCTCGGACATCCCGTGCGGGGGTGATCGGTGCTCATGCCGCCTCCTTCCGCAGGCCGACGGTGCGGAAGCCGCCGTTGCCCATCGAGGAGTCGGGGGTGTTCTGGGAGCGGGCGGAGTTGCGGTAACGGTTGCAGTAGGAGAGGTGGCAGAGATAGCTGCCGCCGCGCATGATGCGTGTCTGCCCCTCCTCGGGGCCGGTGGGGTCCGTGACGAGGGTGCGCTTCTCGGCGGTGGTGCCGCGGCGGTAAGTGGCGGGGTGGAACCAGTCGTCGCACCACTCCCACACGTTGCCGACCATCTGCCACAGGCCATACCCGTTGGGCTCGAAGGTGCGCACGGGCGCTGTGGTGAGGAAGCCGTCCTCGCAGGTGTTCCTCCGCGGGAACTCGCCCTGGAAGATGTTCGCGCGCCAGCCGCCCTCATCCACCTCCTCATCGCCCCACGGGTACTTCGCGCCGTCGATCCCGCCGCGCGCCGCGTACTCCCACTCCGCCTCGGT
>DAHVRS010000472.1 GCA_027322375.1 Brachybacterium sp.
GCGTAGATCGCCGGCGACTCCTCGATGCGCACGGCGAAGCCGTTCTCCTCGAGGAAGGGGAGGAACATGTCGGTCGCCTCGATCGGCTGGTGGCCGTCCCAGCCGCCGCGGACGACGAGCGCCACACGGGAGGCGTTCGGCGCTTCGACGGCGTCGTCGGTCGTGGGGGCGGTGGTGCTCTGCTCGGTCATCGGGTGCCCTCCTGGGCGGTGGTGGACTGCGGATCGGTGCTCTGCCAGCGGGAGCCGGCCTCGGAGCTGGCCTCGACGGCGTCGAGGACTCGCTGCACCTGCAGCGCCTCCTCGAAGGACGGGGACGGATCGGTGCCCTCGCCGATCGCCGTGACCAGATCGGCGATCTGGTGGGTGAAGGTGTGCTCGTAGCCGAGGCCGTGCCCGGTGGGCCACCAGTTCGCGGCGTAGGGGTGCTCGGGCTCGGTGGTCAGGACGCGGGTGAAGCCCTGGCGACCGCCCTGGGCGGTCGCGTCGTAGACCTCGAGCTCGTTCATCCGCTCGAAGTCGAAGGCGACCGATCCGGCCGAGCCGTTGATCTCCACGCGCATCGCGTTCTTGCGGCCCTGCGCCATGCGGGTGGCCTCGAAGGAGCCCAGCACGCCCGAGTCGAAGCGGGCGGTGAACAGGGCGACGTCATCGACGGTGACCTGCTCGCGCGCGCCGGAGACATCGCCGCGCCCGCCGAGGCCCTGCGAGGTGCCGGCCGACGGGCGGGTGGGGACCACGGTCTGCAGCGTCCCGGAGACCTCCGCGATCTGCTGGCCGGTCAGCCACTGGGTGAGGTCGATGATGTGGGCGCCGATGTCGCCGAGCGCGCCGGAGCCGGCGAGCTCCTTGTTCAGGCGCCAGGTCATCGGGGCGTCGGCATCGGAGAGCCAGTCCTGCAGGTACTGGGCGCGGATCTGGCGGATCTCGCCCACGACGCCCTCGCTGATCAGCTGCCGGGCGTAGGCCAGGGCCGGGGTGCGACGGTAGGAGAAGCCGCAGAGCGAGCGGACGCCCTCCGCACGGGCCTGCTGCGCGGCCGCGGTCATCTCCTCGGACTGCGCCACCGAGTTCGCCAGCGGCTTCTCGCACAGCACGTGCTTGCCCGCCGCGAGCGCGGCCAGCGCGATCTCGTAGTGGGTGTCGCCGGGGGTGCAGATATCGACCACGTCGATCTCGGGATCCTCGATGACGTCCTGCCAGCGGGTGGTCGTCTGTGCGAAGCCGTAGCGCTCAGCTGCCTCGACGACGGCACTCTCCGTGCGGCCGGAGAGGGTGCGCAGCTGCGGGATCAGCGGCAGGTCGAAGAAGCGGTGGGCATTGCGCCAGGCATGCGAGTGGGCGGCGCCCATGAAGCCGTAGCCGATCATGCCTACGTTCAGGGTGCCCGCGCGGTCGTGCGTGGTGGTCATCGGTGAAGCACTGCTCCTGAGTGAAAGTTTTGGTGTGGGTTCGGGGCTGTCGCGGTTCGCGGGGGAGTGGCGGGCGCCGTGGTGCGGCGTCGGCGTCGAGCCTCTCGCCCCTCGACTGATGAGCGAGCAAGGAGCGCTTTCCGCACCGAATCCTCGGCGGGGCAGCGGTCCTCGTCACAGCCTAGCGGACGGAGACTGTTGACCCCATCATCCCTGCTGTCGTATGCTCACGCCACCGAAAGCCAGCGAAAAGATTGCTAAATCCAGACTGAAACTGCCTCCGGGGCGTGCCTCGTGGCGACCGGGACCGACGCCGCCGTCGGCCGCTCGCGCGCGACCGTCACGGGCCGTGCGAAGGAGCGTCATGACCATTCCGACGTGGAATGACCGGAGCCGCAGCACCGAGGAGCGCGTCGAGGCGCTGCTCGCGGAGCTGAGCCTCGAGGAGAAGACCGCCCAGCTGGGCAGCTACTGGAAGCGCCCCACCCTGGGCGATGCGGAGGGCTTCGCCCCGATGCAGTCCACCTTCGAGGAGGGTCGCGATCCCTTCGACGCCGCCGTCCAGGGCGGGCTGGGGCACCTCACCCGCCCCTACGGGAGCGCGGCGCTCGAGCCCGAGGAGGGCGTCGAGAACCTGCGGAAGATGCAGCAGGCCGTGGTCTCCGGCTCTCCGCACGGGATCCCGGCGCTGGTCCATGAGGAGTGCCTGACCGGCGTCATGGCGCACGGCGCCACCACCTATCCTGCCGCCATCGCGTGGGGAGCGAGCTTCGACCCCGAGCTGATCGGCGAGATGGCACGGCGTATCGGCGCGGACATGCGCGCGATGGGCGCCCACATGGGCCTGTCCCCGGTGCTCGACATCGTGCGTGACTACCGCTGGGGCCGCATCGAGGAGACGATGGGCGAGGACCCCTACCTCACCGGCATGCTCGCCACCGAGTATGTGCGTGGCCTGCAGTCCTCCGGCGTGATCGCCACCCTCAAGCACTTCGCCGGCCACGCCGCCTCGCGCGCGGGCCGCAACCATGCTCCCGTCTCGATCGGCATGCGCGAGCTGCACGACATCGACCTGGTGCCCTTCGAGATGGCGGTGCGCCACGGCGAGGCGGGTGCGGTGATGAACTCGTACGCGGACCTGGACGGGACTCCGCCCGCCGCGAGCCGCTGGCTGCTGACCGATCTGCTCCGCGACACCTGGGGCTTCGACGGCACCGTGGTCGCCGACTACTGGGCCGTGAGCTTCCTGCAGTCCATGCACCGCGTGGTCGAGGACGACCGGGCCGCGGCGATCGCGGCGCTCAGCGCCGGACTGGACATCGAGCTGCCCGAGAGCACCGCCTACCCGCACCTGGTCGCCGCCGTGCGCGAGGGCGAGCTCGACGAGCAGGTGCTCGACACCGCCGTGCGCCGCATCCTGCGCCAGAAGGTTGAGCTGGGCCTGCTGGATCCCGAGTTCGACGCCGGCACCACCGGCCAGGTGCTCGACCTGGACTCCGCCGAGAACCGCGCCTTCGCGCGGCGCATGGCCGAGGAGTCCATCGTGCTGCTGGACAACCCTGAGGGCCTGCTGCCGCTCGCGGCACCGGCCGACGGGGGTGCCCCCTCCTCGATCGCCCTGATCGGACCGGCCGCCGTGCAGCCGCGCAGCTTCCTGGGCTGCTACAGCTTCACCAACCACGTCCTCTCCCGCCTCGAGGACAACGGCAGTTCGGTCGACGTCCCGACCCTCACCGATGCGCTCACCGCGGAGTTCCCGCAGTCGGCGATCACCACCGTCGGCGGAACCGGCTTCTCCGACGGCGACACCTCCCAGATCGCCGAGGCCGTCGCCGCGGCGCAGGCCGCGGAGCTGGCCGTGCTGGCGGTGGGCGACCTCGCGGGCCTGTTCGGCGCCGGCACCTCCGGCGAGGGCTGCGACGTCGAGAGCCTGCGGCTGCCCGGTGCGCAGCACGAGCTGGTCGAAGCGGTCCTCGCGACCGGCACGCCCGTGGTGCTGGTGCTGGTCACCGGTCGCCCCTACTCGCTCGGCGCGTACCAGGGCCGTGCCCGCGCGATCATCCAGGCCTTCATGCCCGGCGAGGAGGGGGCCAGCGCGATCGCCGGCGTCCTCTCCGGCCGCGTGAACCCCTCGGGCCGCCTGCCCATCGGCATCCCGAACGGCGTGGGCGGTCAGCCCGGCACCTACCTCGCCCCCGTGCTCGCCTGGGTCAGCGACGGCATCTCCAACCTCGACCCCAAGCCGCTGTTCCCCTTCGGGCACGGCCTGAGCTACTCCCGGTTCGAGTACACCGACCTGGCGATCTCCGCCGAGCAGATCCCCGGCGACGGCACCGTCGAGATCTCCGCGACCGTCTCCAACACCGGCGACCGCGACGGTCAGGAGGTCGTCCAGCTCTACCTCAGCGACCCGGTGGCCAGCGTGGTGCGCCCGCTCAAGCGCCTGGTCGGCTTCACCAAGGTGGGCCTCGCCGCCGGCGAGAGCACCCGCGTGAGCTTCAGCCTCCACGCCGACCGCACCTCGTTCACCGGCCCCGACCTGCAGCGCATCGTCGAGCCCGGTGAGTTCCGGGTGCGCCTGGGCGCCTCGAGCGAGGACGTCACCCTCGAGGGCTCGTTCCGGATCGACGGCGAGGTGCGGGTGGTCGAGCCCGGCCACGCCGAGCTGCGCACGCCCGTCACGGTCTCGCCCGTGGCCCTGCGGGGCGCACCCCAGGGCGCGACGGCCGGCGCCGCCGTCGCGACCGGCGGGGGCGAGCAGTGACCGCGCCCCGCCCGCCCCGCACCGCACCGGGCGACCGGGTCGAGACCCTCCGCCTGAGGATCCTCGACGAGCACGGTCAGGCCCGTGCAGGCCAGGAGGCCCGCTTCACGCAGGTCAGCCATGACTTCGGCTTCGGCTGCTCGGCCTTCGAGCTGCGTCCCGAGGAGCCCGATGAGCACACCCGGCTCTGGCTGGACCTGTTCAACATGGCCACCCTGCCCTTCTACTGGCGCTGGTTCGAGACCACCCCGGGACAGCCGGACACCGACCGGCTGCTGCGTCTGGCCGA
>DAHVRS010000486.1 GCA_027322375.1 Brachybacterium sp.
CTCGGCGAGGGCGTGGGCATCATCCCGGACGACGGGCGCATCGTCGCCCCGGCCGACGGCCTGCTCGCCACTGTCGCCCCCACCGGCCACGCCTTCGGGCTCCTGGCCGACGGCGGCGCGGAGGTGCTGGTCCACGTCGGGATCGACACCGTGACCATGCAGGGCACAGGCTTCGACGTCCGCGTCGAGCAGGGCCAGAAGGTGAAGGCCGGTGACCTGCTCGCCGTCGTCGACCTCGACGCGATCCGCGAGGCGGGCTTCGACCCGATCACGCTGGTGACCGTCCCGAACACGGCGACCTTCGCCGCGGTCGAGCCCGCCCCCGCGGGCGAGGTCGCTGCCGGGGACACGGCGATCACCGCCCGGCGCTGAGCCGGAGCCCTGCCCGTCGCTGACGCGCAACTCCGCTCGGCGCTGACCCGAGCGCCCGGAACGGCATCCACCCCGATCCCGTACCGGGCCCCGGCCCAGGAGCGCTTCTGCCCAGGAGCGGCTCCCTCACGGAGTGATCCTGCTCCTGGGCCGGGACCTTCCGGCATCGAGCCGGAGCACCGGTGCGCGTACCCTCCCCTGCAGAGGGTGCGCGCACCGGGACCGGCCCGCTGCGGCGGGCCCTCTCGACGATGAGGAGCAACAGGAGAGTGCCGAGCCGATGCGCGTGCTGCGAGTCCTGAACAACAACGTGGTGCTCTCGCGCGACGACACCGGTCGCGGCGTCATCCTCACCGGACGAGGCATCGGCTTCCGCGCCCAGGTGGGCCAGGAGGTCGACCCCACCAAGATCGTGCAGGTCTTCGTCCCCGCCGACGGTCGCGACCCCGATCACCTCGCCGAGGCGTTCGCGATGATCGACCAGGAGGTCCTGCGCGCCACCGTCATCGCGCTGCGCGAGGCTGGGATCGAGAGCGGCGAATCGGACCGCCCCACCCTCGCCATCGCCGTCGCCGACCATGTCTCCGGCGCCATGGACCGGCTGCGACGCGGGCTCGAGATCGAGTACCCGCTGCGCGCCGAGGTGCAGACCCTCTACCCCGAGGAGTACGACCGGGCGCGGCGCCTGCTCGCCGAGGTGAACCGCCTCATCGACCTGCCGCTGCCGGACCACGAGGCGACCGCGCTCGCCCTTCACCTGGTCAACGCAGGGTTCTCCACCGGCGACCTCTCCTTCACGTACACGATGACCGGCGTCATCCAGCAGATGCTCGCGATCGTGGGGGAGCGCTACGGGATCGAAGTGGACCGCCACTCGATGGCCGCCGCCCGCTTCATCACCCACGTGCGCTACATGTTCGTGCGCATCCAGCAGCACCGCCAGCTCGCCGGCGAGCAGTCCCTGATCAGTCGCACCATCCGCGAGGCCTATCCGGAGGCGGCGCGCACCGCCCAGCAGCTCGCCGTCATCGTGCAGCTGCGCATGGGCGATGAGCTCTCCTACGACGAGGTCGCCTATCTCGCGCTGCACGTCGCGCGCATGACGATGGAGGCGGAGACCGCAGGGGAGAACTCCGCCGACGACGCCCCCGCTTCCCACGAGGTACCTGCAACCCGTAGTATCACTAATGAGTGAGCGCGGGTCCCTGACGATCCGCGCCCCGCAGACACCGTCGTCACAGGAGGACCCGTGCCCGAAGCCGTCATCGTCGCCGCCACCCGCTCACCGATCGGACGCGCGCGCAAGGGCTCGCTGAAGGACGTCCGCCCGGACGACCTCGCCGCCCAGACCATCCGCGCCGCCCTTGCCCAGGTCCCGCAGCTGGACCCCACCACGATCGACGACCTCCAGCTGGGCTGCGCAATCCCCGAGGGCTACCAGGGCGGGAACCTCGCTCGCACCGTCGCCGTGAAGCTCGGCCTGGACGCCGTGCCCGGCGCGACCGTCACCCGCTTCTGCGCCTCCTCGATCCAGACCACCCGCGCCGCCTTCCACGCGATCGTCTCCGGCGAGGCGCGCGCCGTGATCTCCGCCGGCGTCGAGTCGATCTCGATGTCCACCGGCAAGCTCATGGAGGAGGGCGCCCGCGACCCGCAGTTCCGCGAGGCATGGGAGCGCACCGCGAAGCGTGCCACCCGCGAGATCCCCGCCCCCTGTCACGACCCGCGCGAGGATGGCGAGCTGCCCGATGCGTACATCGCCATGGGCCAGACCGCGGAGAACGTCGCCGAGCTGCGCGGCGTGACCCGTCGGGCGCAGGACGAGTTCGCCGTCGCCTCCCAGAACCGGGCCGAGGCCGCGCAGGCCTCTGGCTTCTTCGCCCGCGAGATCTGCCCGATCACCCTGCCCGACGGCACGGTCGTCGACACCGATGACTCTCCGCGCGCCGGCGTCACCTTAGAGGCGGCCGCCGGGCTCGACCCCGTCTTCCGCCCGGAGGGCACCGTCACCGCCGGCAACTGCTGCCCCTTGAACGACGGCGCCGCCGCGCTCGTGCTCATGGACGCGGACTACGCGAAGGAACTGGGCATCACCCCGCTCGCCCGCGTCGTTGCGACCGGCGTCTCCGGGATCAGCCCCGAGATCATGGGCCTCGGTCCCGTCGAGGCGACCCGCAAGGCGCTCGACCTCGCAGGCCTCACCATCGAGGACATCGACCTCGTCGAGCTCAACGAGGCCTTCGCCGCCCAGGTCCTGCCCTCCATGGAGGACCTCGACATTCCCCACGAGAAGCTCAATGTCCACGGCGGCGCGATCGCGCTCGGCCACCCCTGGGGCTCCACCGGCGCGCGCCTCACCACCACCTTGCTCAACGGCCTCACCGAGCGCGACGGCCGCTACGGGCTCGCGACCCTGTGCGTCGGCGGCGGCCAGGGCATGGCCCTCATCATCGAAAAAATCAAGTGATGACCAGCAACACCACCAGCTCCTGGGGCGCGAGCACGCCCGGCCACATCTCGCTGGGCGGGAACCCCGGCGCCGACGACGGCCGACGCGACTCCGTGGCCACCGACCGCGCCGTGGTCTCCGCGCCGGACGCGAGCGCGGCGACCGCCGCGGAGCTCCTGCCCCGCACCGCGGACCACTACGACCTCTTCCAGGACGTGACCGGTGAGGACCTGAAGGCCTGGGCCGATGCCCGTTCGCTCGCCGACGAGATCCTCCCGCGCATCAACGACTGGTGGGACCGCGGCGAGTATCCGATCGAGCTCATCGCCCGCCTCGGCGAGCTGGACCTGCTCACCGACGGCCTCGACGTCCCCGGCCACCGCACCCTTTCCCCGCTCGCCACGGGCCTTGTGACCATGGAGCTGTCCCGCCTCGACGGCAGCGTCGGCACGATGGTGGGCGTCCAGGGCGGGCTCGCGCTGCGCTCGATCATGCTGCTCGGCTCCGAGGAGCAGAAGGAGCGCTGGGGCGATTCCCTCGCCCGCGGCGCCGAGCACGCCGCCTTCGCTCTCACCGAGCCGGACCACGGCTCCGACTCGGTCTCGCTCGAGACCACCGCCCGCCGCGACGGCGAGGAGTGGGTCCTCTCCGGCGAGAAGCGCTGGATCGGCAATGGCGCCGGCTGCCACGTCTCCGTGGTGTGGGCGCGCGTGGATGACCCCTCCGACGAGCAGCTGCACGGCCAGGTCAGCGGCTTCCTCGTGGACCAGTCTCTGCCCGGCTACGAGGCGGAGGTGATCCGCGGGAAGGTCGCACTGCGCGCCATCCACCAGGCCCACATCACACTGAACGACGTGCGGGTGGGGCTGGACCAGCGCCTGCCGGAGGCGCGGAGCTTCAAGGACACCTCGAAGGTGCTCTTCGCGACCCGCGCGGGCGTGGCCTGGGGCGCGCTCGGCCACGCGATCGCCTGCTACGAGGCGGCGCTCGAGCACGCCACCAAGCGCATGCGGCTACCGCGCTGAAACTTGAGGATTTCACGCTACGTGGCGATCTCGTCGGGATTGATATCACCGATCTCCACCAGCAGCGCCTGGCACAAGCCGATGAACAGCTACGCGAGGCTCTCGCCGCGGATTCGCGCTTCACGCTGGTGGATAACACCCAAGATGCCGAGCTGATACTGAAACCTTGGGTGTATCGTGTCAGTGCGCTGATACTCGCCCTGCACGTCGAGCTCC
>DAHVRS010000493.1 GCA_027322375.1 Brachybacterium sp.
CCCCGCGGAACGACCACCACCTACGGCGCCATCGCACAGGCGCTGGAGCGGCCGCGCGCCGCGCAGGCCGTCGGCGCGGCCGTCGGCTCGAACCCGCTGTCGATCGTGGTGCCCTGCCATCGCGTGCTGGGCAGTGCGGGCCGACTCACCGGCTACGCGGGCGGGATCGAGACGAAGCAGGCGCTGCTGGTGCTCGAGGGTGCCCTGCTCGCGTGACACCATGGAGGAATGACCGTGACCTCGAGCCCCTCGCCGTTCCGCTTCCCCGTCGCCGCACGCTACGCCGGCATGGAGTCCTCCCCGCTCAAGGACATCTTCGCCCTCGCCGCCCGTGAGGACGTCGTCTCCTTCGCCGGCGGGATCCCGGACCCGGAGCTGTTCGCGCTCGAGGACGTCACCGCCTGCTACGACTGGGTGCTCGCGAAAAATGGCCACCGCGCGCTGCAGTACGGGGTGAGCGAGGGCGAGGTCGAGCTGCGCGAGCAGGCGGCCCGCCGCGTCTCGCGCGATCTGCCCACCGATGTCTCCCAGATCCGTGTCACCTCCGGCTCGCAGGAGGGGCTGTTCGTCGTCGCCCAGGCGCTGCTGGAGCCGGGCGATGTGGTGCTCGTGGAGTCCCCCACCTATCTCGCGGCGGTGCAGGCTTTCTCCGTGCACGGCGCACGGATGATCGGGGTCGAGACGGACGACGACGGCGTGATCCCCGAGGCGCTCGAGGAGGCGATCCGCACCCACCACCCGCGGATGGTCTACCTCATCCCCACCTTCCAGAACCCGACCGGGCGCACCATGCCCGTCGAGCGCCGTCAGGCGGTGGCGGACGTGC
Source organism: Brachybacterium sp. (assembly GCA_027322375.1). Taxonomy (GTDB): domain Bacteria; phylum Actinomycetota; class Actinomycetes; order Actinomycetales; family Dermabacteraceae; genus Brachybacterium. The sequence goes on from DAHVRS010000493.1 coordinate 827, forward strand.
TGCTGCGCACCGATGTGCCGCTGATCGAGGACGACCCGTACGGGGCGCTGAGCTTCACCGGCAGCACCTGGGCGCCGATCGCGGCGCTGCCCGGCATGAGCGAGCGGACGATCCTGCTGAACTCGATGAGCAAGCTGATGAGCCCGGGTGTGCGGATCGGCTGGATGCGGGCCGAGGGCCCGGTGCTGGACACCCTCGCGGTCGCGAAGGCGGCGATCTCGATGCAGTCCTCCGTGGTGGATCAGCTGATGGTGGCCCGTTACCTGGAGACCGCGGATCTCGACGCGCATGTCGCGACCGTCAGCGGTGTCTACCGCGAGCGGCGGGACGCGATGGCGCGCGCGATCGCGCCGGTGCTGCCGGACGGCGCGCACGTCACCCATCCCGAGGGCGGGATGTTCCTGTGGGCCGCGCTCGGCGAGGGCTATGACGCGCAGGAGATGCTCTCCGCCGCGGTCGAGGCCGGGGTCGCGTACCTGCCGGGCTGGTCGTTCTTCGCCGACAACGCGGACCGCTCCACGATGCGTCTGAGCTTCGTCACCCACTCCCCCGCCGTGATCGAGGACGCGATCGCGACGCTCGGCGAGGTCATCGCCGCGCACCGCGCCTGAACGCGCGCAGCTCGTCAGCGACAGGGCGGGGCGGGCAATGCCCGCCCCGCCCTGTCGCGTCTGAGTCAGTCCAGCTGCTGCCGGGTCGCGATCGCGAGCCGGTTCCAGGTGTTGATCGCGGCGATGGCCATGAGCAGCTCGGCGCGCTCCTGCTCGGAGAACACGGCCGCAGTCGCCTCCCACACCTCGTCGGAGACGCCGCCTGCGATGAGGGTGACCTGCTCGGTCAGGCGCAGCGCGGCGCGCTCGCGGTCGGTGTAGAGGTCAGGCGCCTCGTGCCAGCCGGCGAGGACGTCGAGCTTCTGCGGGAGACCTCGGCCTTGCGCCCCTCGCGGGCGTGCATGTTCAGGCAGTAGGCGCAGCCGTTGAGCTGGGAGGCGCGCATCTTCACCAGCGCCAGGAGGTTCTCGCCGAGGCTGCCGGCGCGCAGATGCTTCTCCAGCGCGTACAGCGGCTTGTAGGCGTTCGCATCGACCTCGGGGATCGACATGCGCGGGGTGGAGGCGGGGGTGGTCATGGGTTCTGATCTGCGTGAGTGGGGTGGAAAGGTTCTGGCACGGAGGCGTCAGGAGGTGGCGTCGTGGCCGCGGTGGCCCTCGAGGGCATGGAGGGCGAGAGCGGAGTGGGCGCAGGCGCCGCCGGCGCGCATCTCGGCCGCGGCCCAGATCGCCTCCATGATCTCCGCATCGCTCGCGCCGGCGCGGGCGGCGAGCTTGGTGTGCCCGTCGATGCAGTAGGGGCACTGGGTCACGTGGGCGACGGCCACGGCGATCAGCTGCTTGGTCCTCCCCGGCAGGGCGCCGTCGGCGAAGACGGCCTTGCTGAAGGTCGTGAAGGCGTCGTGCACCTCGGGGGCGAGCTCCTTGCGGCGCTTGCTCATCTCAGGGGTGGCCTTGGGGTACAGGCCGTCGGACATGGCACTCTCCATTCCCACGGCCTCGCTGCGAGCATCCGGTGGGGCCGGACCGTTCCCGTCCGTGCCGTGCTCCTTCGAGAGCAGACCCGCACCGCGGCGACCGGCGGAGTTCCTCCGGTCACCCCGCCAGCGGGGCCGACGGGCCGGGTCGACACAGGGCCGACGGGCCGGCTCGCCGAGACGCGAGCGCAGAAGCGCGTGGCTGACAGGTCAGCTCAGGCGGGCTTCTGCCAGCGCAGCGTGCTGCGGAATCCCTCGCGTCGGCGCACGACCGCGCCTGGCAGCACGGCACTGGCGCGCTCGCGCAGCTCGCCGAC
>DAHVRS010000495.1 GCA_027322375.1 Brachybacterium sp.
ATCCCGCCGACACGGCCACCACCGAGCTCGACGGGGTCACCTACGTCCAGGTGTACTCGATCTACGCGACCGAGAGCACGGAGGCGGCTGTTCACTGCGACGGGTCGAGCTCCGTCGCCACCTCCACCATGGGACTGCTGCCCACCCTGATCGCGACCGGTGCGTCGTTCCTGATCCCGATCGTGCTCGGGATCCTGTCGCTGGCCCTGCTGATCTGGGGGATCATCGCCCGCGTGCGCTCCTGAGCGCGGGACGCGCTCACGCCGAACCTCGACCGACGAGCCTCGGCCGACGGGACGCGCAGAACGACGACATGCAGAATGACACAGAGAAGGGGCCGGTGGCCCGCCGCGTGATGCGGCGTCCAGCGGCCCCTTCTCGTGATGGCCGGAGCGGGGTCAGCGGGTGGTGACGACCTCGACCCGCTGGAACTCCTTGAGCTCGGTGTAGCCGGTGGTCGCCATCGCGTGGCGCAGTGCGCCGATGAGGTTCGTCGCGCCGTCCGCGGCGACCGAGGGTCCGAAGAGGATCTGCTCGAGCGACCCGGCGGTGCCCACCTGGACGCGGTGGCCGCGGGTGAGGGTCGGGTGGTGCGCCTCGCTGCCCCAGTGGTGGCCGCGGCCCGGCGCCTCCTCAGCGCGGGCGAGCGCCGCACCGACCATGAGACCGTCGGCGCCGCAGGCGATCGCCTTGACGAGGTCGCCGGAGCGGCCGAGGCCGCCGTCGGCGATGACGTGCACGTAGCGGCCACCGGACTCGTCCATGTAGTCCCGACGCGCTGCGGCGACGTCCGCGACCGCGGAGGCGAGCGGGACGGTGATCCCGAGGGTCTCCTGCGTGGTCTGGGAGGCGCCGCCGCCGAAGCCGACGAGCACACCCGCCGCGCCGGTGCGCATGAGGTGAAGGGCGGCGGTGTAGGTCGCGCAGCCGCCGACGATGACGGGGACGTCCAGCTCGTAGATGAACCGCTTGAGGTTCAGCGGCTCGCGGCCGGTGGAGACGTGCTCCGCGGAGACGGTGGTGCCGCGGATGAAGAAGAGGTCCACGCCCGCGTCCACGACGGTCTTCCAGTGCTCCTGGGTGCGCTGCGGGGACAGGGACCCGGCGGCGGTGACCCCGGCGTCGCGCAGCTGCTGGATCCGGTCGCGGATCAGCTCGGGCTTGACCGACTCGGCGTAAGCCGCGCGCATGACCTCGACGACCTCGTCATCCGACGCGGTGGCGATGGCCTCGAACTGCGCGGAGGGGTCCTCGTAGCGGGTCCACAGGCCCTCGAGGTCCAGCACGCCGAGCCCGCCGAAGCGGCCCAGCTGGATCGCGGTCTCCGGGGACATGAGGGAGTCCATGGGGGCGGCGAAGATCGGGAGGTCGAACTGGTAGGCGTCCACCTGCCAGGAGGTGGTGACGTCCTCGGGGTCCCGGGTACGACGGGAGGGGACCACCGCCACATCGTCGAAGCTGTAGCTGCGGCGTCCCCGCTTGTTGCGGCCGATCTCGATCTCGCTCATCACGTCCCGGAGTCTACCGTCGGCCCGCTGGCGCGGTGGTCAGGGCCCGCCGGGGGCCGTAGGCATCACAGCGCAGAGCGGCTCTCAGCGCAGGGACTCACAGCGCAGCGACTCACAGGGGCCAGGAGGTGTTCACGTCCGGGGTCTTGCCCTTCTTGGTGAGCCACTCGTTCATCCCCTCGGCCCAGCGGCGGTGCCAGCCCACCTGCTCGCGGTGGAGGTCCTCGAGGGAGGACGCGGCGACCTGGGGATACTTCGCGGCGATCGCACGGACCACGTCGAGGGTCGCGGAGACGTCCACGTCCGCGGTATGCAGCCGGCCGTCCTGCTCGATGCCGAAATGGGCGAGCAGATCGGTGAGGGTGCGCTTGCCCTTGCGGTAGCGGTCCACGCCGCGGTCGATCACGAGGCCGTCGATCACGGGGGCGATGTCGTGGCCGAGGCGCTGGACGAGGGTGGGCAGGCCCAGGCGGGTCAGCTCGTTCTCGAGGATCGCGAGGTCGAAGCCGATGTTGAAGGCGACCAGCGGCACATCCTTCGCGAGTGCCTCGACGATCATCCCCGCGACCTCCTCGAGCGCCTGCGCGGGATGCATGCCGTGCTCGCGGGCGTGCTCGGTGGTGATGCCGTGCACCCGCTGCGCGGGCTCGGGGATGTCCACGCCCGGATCGATCAGCCAGGTCGCGACCGTCTCGTTCTCGCGGCCGGGGCCGACGGAGTGGACGAGGGCGACCGTGACGATCCGGTCGGTGGCGACATTCGTGCCGGTCGTCTCGGTGTCGAAGCCGAGCAGCGGGCTGTCGGTCCAGGAGGTGGAGCTCATGGACCCAGCCTAAAGCCCTGCCGCGAGCCGAGGGCCGCGTCAGGTGCAGGTGTGGACGCACAGGCGCTGTGGAGGGAGGATCATCCGTGCCCGGCACGTCTCGGGCCCGCTGGCCCACCGACGCACCCCACTCCCCAGGAGGTCCGATGCCCGCACCCGCCCTGCACCTGCACCTGCCCGGCACCGCCGCCGAGGCGCTCGAGTTCTACCAGGGAGTCTTCGGCGGGGAGACCTCCACGGCGACCTTCGCGGAGTTCGAGCGGACCGACGGCCCGCCCTCCGCGATCGCTCACGGCATGCTCCGTGGCACCGTGGACCTGTTCGTCTCCGATGCGGGCGAGAGCGATGAGCCGTTCTCCTCGACCGGGCTCGTGGTCGCGCTGCTGGGCGCCGCCGATCCCACGACGCTGCGCACCTGGTTCGCGGAGCTCGCCGAG
>DAHVRS010000502.1 GCA_027322375.1 Brachybacterium sp.
CCCCGCTCCTGCGGGCTCCACCCCCTCTCCCGCCCCCGCACCTGCGGGACGCACCACCCTCCGGGACGGCAGCGCCGTCCCCCTCGAAAGGAGCATGTCGCGATGACCACCACTCTCTCCGTCATCGGAGTCGGATACCTCGGCGCCGTGCACGCCGCGGCCATGGCCGAGCTCGGCCACGACGTCATCGGCCTCGACATCGACGCTGACCGCATCGCCGCACTCCAGGCAGGCATCCCGCCCTTCCACGAGCCCGGTTTCACCGAGATCCTGCAGCGCGGGCTGGACTCCGGCAGGCTCCGCTTCACCACCGACTACGCGGATCTCGCCCACGCCGAGGTGCACTTCCTGGGCCTCGGCACCCCGCAGAAGGCCGACGGTCTGGGTGCGGACCTCTCGCACCTGGAGGCGGCCGTCGCCTCGCTCACCGAGGTGCTCCCCGTCCGCGAGGGGGCGCCCACCCTGGTGGTCGGCAAGTCGACCGTCCCCGCCGGCACCGCGCGCCGGCTCGCCGAGCGCCTCGCCCCCGTCGACGGCGCCTACCTGCTGTGGAACCCGGAGTTCCTGCGCGAGGGCTTCGCGGTGAAGGACACCCTGGAGCCGGACCGCCTGGTCTATGGCGTGCACGAGCCCGGCACCCCCGCCGCCGAGCAGGCCGTCGCCCAGTTGGACGCGGTCTATGCCCGGATCCTCGAGCGCGAGGCACCCCGCCTGGTGATGGGCTACGAGGCCGCCGAGCTGGTCAAGGCCTCCGCCAACGCCTTCCTGGCCACGAAGATCTCCTTCATCAACGCGGTCTCCGAGATGTGCGAGGCCACCGGCGCGGACGTCACCGATGTGGCCCGCGCGATCGGGATGGACGAGCGGATCGGTGGGAAGTTCCTGCGGGCCGGAGTGGGCTTCGGCGGCGGCTGCCTGCCCAAGGACATCCGTGCCTTCATGGCCAGCGCCGAGGAGAACGGCGTGGGGGAGGCGCTGAGCTTCCTGCGCGAGGTCGACGCCGTCAACGAGCGCCGACGCACCCGCGTGGTCGACCTCGCCGCCGAGATGCTCGGTGACCTGGAGGGCCGGCGCATCACCGTGCTCGGCGCCGCCTTCAAGCCGAACAGCGACGACACCCGTGACTCGCCCGCGCTCGACGTGGCCTGCCGCCTCCGGGCTGCGGGTGCACTGGTGACGGTCACGGATCCGGAAGCGCTGGGCAACGCCGAGCGCAGCCTCGGCGATCTGGTTCAGCTCGTCCCCGGCACCGACGAGGCGCTGCATGGAGCAGAGCTGACGGTGCTGCTGACCGAGTGGGACGAGTTCAAGGACCTGGATCCGGTCCGGACCGCGTCGCTGGTCAGCGCGCCGCGGATGCTCGACGGCCGCAATGTGCTGACCCCGCAGGAATGGCGCGAGGCGGGCTGGGAGATCCGCTCCCTCGGTCGCGCCGCGGTGCCCCAGACGAAGGCGCCCCAGGCGAGCCTCCTCGTCGGCGTCTGAGCCGCGCTGCCGGCCCGTAGGCCGGCGGACCGCACGGGACCCGCCGGCCGACGAACGGCCGACGGGTCCGCGGGCTCAGTGGACGGGGCCCTTGGATCAGAGGACGCGGCCCGCGGGTTCAGAGAACGCAGCCCGCAGGCTCAGAGAGCGGGGTCCTCCTCCGTCGCGTTCTTCCTCGTCACGATCGCGCCGACGAGTCCGAGCGCCACCCCGAAGATCAGCCATGCGAGCAGCCAGCGCAGGTCGCCCACCGGATCGATCCAGCCCCCACCGAGCGCTCCGCGGAACGCGTCGATCGAGTGAGTCATCGGCAAGTAGGGATGGATCCATCGGAAGAACGCCGGAAGCGTCTGCACCGGGTAAGTGCCCCCCGCGCCGGAGATCTGAAGCGCGATGAGCACGAGCGCCAAGAACTTCCCCACCGGCCCGAAGAGGGCCCCGAATCCGTGGTTCAGCGCGACGAACACCGCCGAGGTCAGTGCCGCGAGGCCCAGCATCAGGGGGACATCATGGATCGAGATGCCCACGGCGCGGTGCAGCACTTCCACCGCGATGACGCTCTGGACCACTCCCAGCGCGAGCGCAGGTGTGAGACCACCTGCCAACAGCCGTACCGCGCCGGTGCCGCGGCGAGCAGCCTCCTGCGAGAACGGCGGCATCATGAGGAAGATCGCCATGCCGCCCACCCATAGGCTGATCGCGAGGAACAACGGAGCCAGGCCCTCGCCGAAGCGGGTCAGCTCGTGGTCGCGCTCGAAGCTCATCGAGACCGGCTCCGCGGCGACCTCGGTGAGGTGGGAGCGCTCGGCGTCGGTGTAGGAAGGGACATCCCCCTCCGCGTCCGCGAGCTCCTCATGCAGGGTCGAGGCGCCGTCCGCGAGCTGACCGGCCCCGTCGTCGAGGTCGCGCGCCCCGGAGGCGAGCTCGCCCGCACCTTCGTCGACCTGGCGCGCACCGTCCGCGAGCTCCTCGGAGCCGCTCGCGAGCCGGTCGGTGCCGTCCGCGAGCTGCCCGGCCCCGTCGCGCGCCTGACCGGTTCCCTCTGCCAGCTGGGAGCTGCCGTCCGCGAGCTCGCTCGTGCCATCGGCGAGCTGGTCCGCGCCGGAGCGTGCGGTGCCCACTCCGTCGGTGTACTGGGTGACGCCGTCGGTGAGGTCGCGGGCACCGTTGCGCGCGCTGCCGGTCGCCTCGGCGAGGCTGGTCGCGCCGGTGGACAGCTGCTGCGCGCCCGTGTTCAGGCGGTGGATGTCGTCCGCGCCCTGGGAGAGCGCGGAGTACGCCTCGGGCAGGGCAGCAGCGGCCGTGCGCGCCTGGCTGGCGAGGTCCTCGGCGAGGCTCCGCGCAGAGGATCCTGTGGCGGAGCTGCTGGAGGCTGAGTCGCCGGCCCCGCTCGAGGGCGCTGCGGCGAGCGCGTCCTCCCGCAGCGCGCCGAGGTCACGATCCAGCGCCGCGGTGTCCTCGGCGAGCGTGCCGGTGACCCCGGCGAGCTGCGAGGTGGAGTCGGCGAGGGTCGAGGTGGCCTCGGAGAGGTCCTCGAGGTAGGGGACCAGGGCGTCGGCGGCGTCGGTCATCCCCTGCGCGGTCTCGGCGATCGAGTCCGAGGAACCGGCCGCGGTGGAGGCGGCGTCCTGCGCCGTCGTCGCGTCGTCGAGCGCGGTCGCAGCGTCCTCGCGCACCTGTGGGGAGGTGTCGGAGACGCCGGTCAGCTCCTCGCAGAAGGCGGGATCCGCGCCGGAGTCCTCGCAGCGGGCGGCGAGGTCATCGACCTGCTCGGTGAAGCTGCGGGTGCTCTCCTCGGCGGTGGACGCGGAGTCCTGCGCGGTCCCGGCGGCGGTCTCCGCATCCTGCACGGCGTCATCCAGCGCCGCGGCATCCTTGCCGATGCCGGCAGCTCCCTCCTGCAGGGTGCGGGCATCGGCGGCACGGTCCTCGGTCGCGGCGGCCAGAGCCTGCACGTCCTCATCGATGCCGGTCACGGTCTCATCGAGGGATGCGGCGGCATCGGCTGCGGAGTCGGCGGTGCGGGCGGGGTCCCTGAGCGCCTCGGGGAGATCCGCGGCCGCCTGCTCGAGCGCATCGATCGCGGCGAGCAGATCCTCTGAGGCCGTCTCGACGCTCTCCTCGCTCACGCCGAGCTCCTCCGCACGTGCCTGCGCGGCGCTGACGGTCTCATCGAGCTGACGCGTGCCGTCTGCGACCTGCCCCGCGCCGGAGGCGAGGTCCGAGGCGCCGTCTGCGATCTGCGAGGTGCCGTCGGCCAGATCCTCGGCGCCGCTGCGCAGCGGGCGACCGTTCTCATCCAGCGTGGTCAGGCCCTTGTCCAGGCGCCGCGCTCCGTCATCGAGGCGGGCCGCTCCGTCCTCGAGGGTCACCGCACCGGCGGCGAGGTCGTCAAGGCCCACGACGAGGTCCAGCGCACCCTGATGCGCGGTGCCTGCGCCGGTGGCGAGGTCGCTCGCGCCCGAGGCGAGAGCGGAGGTGCCGTCCACAAGTTCGCCCGTGCCCGTGACCAGGTCGCCGGTGCCCTCGTGGAGGGTCGTGCCGCCGTCAGCCAGCTCGCCCGCCCCGTCGGCCGCCTCGACCATGCCGTCGTGGAGGCTCGTGAAGCCGACGTAGATCTGGTCCAGGTACTGCTCGAGGACGCTTGCGCGCAGCGCCTCGGTCAGTGCGGTGCCGACGGACTTCGTGAAGTTGCCGCCCACGTAGTTCACCGAGTCGTTCGTGGTGACGGTGAGCATCGCGGTCGCCGCCTGCTCCGCGTCTCCGCCGAGCGAGGCGATCGCGGCGGAGAAGTCCTCCGGCACCACGATCGTCGCCCCGTAGGTGCCGTCCTGGAGGCCGCGCGCGGCCTCCTCGGGGGAGACCTCCACGAAGCGGTAGAGGTTCTCCTGGTCCTTGCTGAGCAGGTTCTCGGTGAACTCTGCGCCCACGTCGATGTGCTCCTCGGTGCCGTCGGCGGCGGTGGTGGTCGCTCCCTCGTCCAGGTCCACCACGGCCGCGGTGATCTGGTTCAGGTGATTGCTGGGGTCGCGGAAGGACCAGGTCATGTTGCCCGAGTAGATGACCGGGACGAGTGCCAGACCCACCACGAACAGCGCCGCGATCGGCTTCTTCCACTCGCGCGGCAGCAGGGCAGCAGCGCCGCGCCCGGTCGCGGAAGCGGCTCGTCCGATCCTGCGAAGCGTCCGCTGGCCCGCCCCGTGGACGAAGGATGCGGCGCTGGAGAGGGCGCGGAAGACCGCCCCGACGAGCGAGCTGGCGAGGGACACGAGAGCGGAGAGGAGTGCACGGAGTGTACGCATCACGCGGCCACGATACAGAGTGGTACAGTGTCATGTTACTAACCGGTAACAAGTGTGGTGCGTAGAACTCCCGGCCGAGTATGCCGCCCTGTGGTGGGCTCAGGCCGGGAGGTCGACGATCCACGGTGCACGCGGCATCGAAGCGGGGTCGAAATCGTTCAGCAGGTGCGCCGCAGTGCGGCAGCCGGGCAGCCCCAGCGAGTCCCCGATCCGCGCCACCACCTGCGCCACGCTCTCGCCGCGGGCGATCCGGTGTCGCAGCGTCACCGCGCCGTCGCGTTTCGCGAGGCGCATCCCGGCCGGGTTCAGTGCGAGCGGCACATGCGCGTAGGCGGGCTCGGCAAGACCGAGCAGATGCGCGAGATGCGCCTGGCGCGGCGCCGAGGAGAGCAGGTCGTCGCCCCGCACCACCTCATCCACGCCGATCGCCGCATCATCCACGACGACCGCGAGGTTGTACGCGACTACGCCGTCCCCGCGGCGCAGCACGAGGTCATCGACAGCGCCACGCACCGTCCCGGCCCACAGGTCCTGCACCTCCCAGGAATCGACCTCGGCGCGAAGGCGCAGGGCGGGCTCGCGCCGCAGCTCCTGCATCCGGGCGCGTCCGGCCTCGCGCGCGGTGGGGGAGAGGTTCCGGCAGGTCCCTGGATAGGCACCGGGCGGGGCGTGCGGGGCCGAGGGCGCCTCGAGGATCTCGCGCCGCGTGCAGTAGCACTCATAGACGAGATCCCGTGCGCGGAGCGCCTCGATCGCGGCAGCATGAGCGGCGCCGCGCTCGCTCTGATGGACCACCTCGCCATCCCAGTCCAGGCCCAGCGCCGCGAGGTCCTCGAGCTGGCGTTCCGCGGCCCCCTCCTGCACCCGGTCGAGGTCCTCGACCCGCAGGTGGAAGGCGCGGCCGCCGCGCCGGGCGAGGACCCAGGCGAGCAGCGCGGTGCGCAGGTTCCCCAGGTGCAGGTCGCCGCTCGGGGACGGGGCGTAGCGTCCGGCACCGGCCACGTCCGGGACGGGCAGGGCAGGGCAGTGGTTCATGGGGCGAGAGTCTAGGACTCGCCCGTGCGCGCCAGGACGAGCAGCACATCCCCCTCGCGGCCACCGGGGACCGGACGGACCGACGGCGCAGGGCGGAAGCCGAGGCGCGCGGCGAGGGCGAGCGAGGCGGTGTTCCCCGCGGCGGTCACGGCGATGATCTCGCGGTCCGCGTGCTCGGCTGGTGAGTGATCTGTCGTGAAGCGGTCGAGCACGGCATGCATCGCCTCGGTCGCGACCCCGCGCCCGGTGACGCGAGGGTCCAGCCGCCAGTAGGCGCTCAGCACCTCCGTGCCCGCCACCTCCATCGGCGAGAGGCCGACGACCCCCAGCAGCCCCGCAGGCAGAGGCGCCTCGGACCCGCTCGCCGTGCTCGCGGCTCTCTCATCAGCGGTGAGTCCAGGGTCCGGCTGCAGCGCCCGCACGGTGAAGTGCCCGATCCCGTGACGCTCCCAGTCCCTGCACCATTCCCGCAGCACCCAGCGCATCTGCGCCGGCGACGTCAGCGGGGCGGTCGAGTCCTCGACGAAGGCGCGCGGGTCCGCGTGGAGCGCGAACAGCGCCGCTACGTCTGTTCCGCCGGCCCTGTCGTCTCCATCGGTGCCGTCGGCCCCGTCGGTCCCCGTGAACCCAGCCACCGGGTCCAGGCGCAGCCGCGCCGTCACCAGCCGCGTCATGGTCACCGGCTCCGCCTCCTGCCCCGGCATGACGACGGCGCGGCACCCACCGTCCGAGGGCGGGGACGCCGCGCCGTGATGCACGGAGAGCTCCGTGACGAGCGGGTCAGCTCAGGAGTCGCCGCGGTGGTTGCCGCGCTTGTCCTCGTCGACCGTGAAGGCGTCCGGGTCGGACTCGACCTTGACCTCCTTGGGCTCGACGTCCGAGGAGCGGTCCTCGCCCTTGAGCGCGGAGGCGACGTCACCGGCGTCGGCCGAGCCGACGGTGTCGGAGACGGTCGAGGAGTCCGAGTCGGAACCGGCCGAGGCGGGGTAGTGCGCGCGGGCGAAATCCGCGGGCGGCGCCCACGGATCCTCCACCGGGCGGGTCTTCTGCCAGGCGATGTAGCCCGCAGCGGCACCGGCGGAGGCCAGGCCCAGGATGAGCAGCACCTTGCCGGTGCCG
>DAHVRS010000525.1 GCA_027322375.1 Brachybacterium sp.
GCGATGGGCAAGAAGAAGAAGGAGGTCCTGGAGAAGGAGTACGAGACGTTCCGTTCGGGCATGCTGGAGCGCGGCTTCTCCGCGGAGGCCATCCAGACGCTGTGGGACGTCATGCTCCCGTTCTCCGGCTACGCCTTCAACAAGTCGCACTCCGCCGCCTACGGCGTGATCTCCTACTGGACCGCCTATCTCAAGGCGAACCACCCCACCGAGTACATGGCCGCGCTGCTCACCTCCACTCAGGAGAACCGCGACCGACTGGGCCTCTACCTCGGCGACTGCCGCCACCGCGGCATCACCGTGCTGCCGCCGGACGTGAACGAGTCGGACCTGTACTTCTCCGCCGTGGGCGAGGACATCCGCTTCGGCCTCTCCGCGATCCGCAACGTGGGCGCGAACGTGGTCGAGGAGATCATCAGGACGCGCGAGGAGAAGGGCGCCTTCACCTCCTTCACCGACTTCCTGGACAAGGTCCCGCTCTCGGTGTGCAACAAGCGCACCATCGAGTCGCTCATCAAGGGCGGCGCCTTCGACCAGCTCGGCGCGAACCGTCGCTCCCTCGTGCTGATCCACGAGGACGCGGTCGACTCCGTCGTGGACGTCAAGCGCAAGGAGGCCCAGGGCCAGTACGACCTCTTCGCCGACGTGTTCGGTGGAGGCGGCGGGGATGACGCGATGGCCACCGGCTCCGCCGCGACCATCACCATCCCGGAGCTGCCCGAATGGGACCGCAAGGAGAAGCTCGCCTTCGAGCGGAACATGCTGGGCCTGTACGTCTCGGACCACCCGCTGTACGGGCTCGAGCACATCATCGCCCAGAACTCCTCCACCACCATCAGCGCACTCGCCGATGAGGGCGGCGTCGAGGACGGACAGATGGTCACGATCGCAGGCCTCATCACGACCCTGCAGCGCAAGACCACGAAGAAGGGCGACATGTGGGCGATCGCCACGGTCGAGGACCTCGAGGGCTCGATCGACTGCCTCCTGTTCCCCTCCACCTACCAGACCGTCGCGACGGAGCTGGCGGAGGACCTCATCGTCTCGATGAAGGGCCGCGTGGACATCTCCAAAGGCATGCCCGAGCTGCGGGTCATGGAGATGACGATCCCGGAGACCGGGGGAGGGGCCGACGGGCCCGTCGTCATCGCCCTGCCCGCCATGCGCGCCACCGAGCGGGTGGTCAGCGACCTGCGCGGCGTGCTCGAGGACAACCCCGGCTCCTCCGAGGTGCGGGTCAAGCTCCAGGAGCCGGGTCGCACCACGCTCATGCAGCTGGACAAGCGCCTCGCGGTGACCCCGTCGGCCGCGCTGTACGCCTCGCTGAAGACGCTCCTGGGCCCAGGCTGCCTCTCCTGAGCACGGGACGCGACATGAAGGTGGCAGGGGCCTGAGCATGGCGCGCTGGCGGGTCGCGACGTACAACATCCGCCATGGCCTGGGCCGGGACGGGCGGGTCGACCTCGCTCGCACCGCGCGCGAGATCGCCGCGCTCGAGGCCGACGTGGTCGCCCTGCAGGAGGTCGACGTCGCCTACGGGCCCCGCTCTGGCCACGAGGACCAGGCCGCACGGCTCGGCGAATGGCTGGGCTGGCAGGTCGCCTTCGGCGCCGCGCTCGATCTCCCGCCCGCGGCCGACGGGCAGGCGCGACGCCGCTACGGCCTCGCCCTCCTCGCCCCGCACGCGCTCGTGGATCCGGTGATGCATCCGCTGCCCTCCCACCCGGGCGTCCCTGCCCGGCAGGAGGGCCGCGGCGTGCTCCAGGCACGGGTGGTGCGCGGAGAGGCCGACGGGCTCGACGTCCTCGTCACCCACCTCGACAACGCCCTGCCGGAGCACCGGACCGCTGAGGTCCTGGGCCTGCTCCGCCTCAGCGAGGACCTGCCGGGGCCGGCCGTGCTGCTCGGTGACATGAACGCCGCGCCGGAGGATCCCGAGCTCGCCCCGCTCGGCGCGGGCGGCTGGCGCGAGGCCGCCCGCGAGCTCCGCGCCGCCCGTCGTGCGGCCCCTCATCAGGCTGGCCACGGGACAGGTCCTGCGGCCGACGGGGGAGCGGCGTCGCACGCCGCACTTCGCCGCCGAGGGCTGGACCGCCTGGTGCGAAAGGTGCCCGCGCTCGCCGGCCTCGCCCGCGACCCGGCCCGTCCCACGCACCCGGCCCGCTTCCCGGTGCGGCGCATCGACTCCGTCTGGGTGCGCGGGGACGTGACCATGCGAGACCTCGCCGTCGGCGGGCTCGTCGCTTCCGACCACCGCCCCGTCACCGCAACCCTCGACGTCACCGCCTGACCTGCGCTCGCTGGACTAGCGTGGGGTCATGAACGCCATTTCCGAGGACCTGCTGCCCGATTCACTGCTGGAGACCTTCCGCGAGCGGGCGGTGATCCATGACCGGGAGAACACCTTCCCCGAGCAGGATCTCGCCGACCTGCGCGAGCGCGGCTACCTGCGCCTGCTGGTCCCGGAGGAGCTCGGCGGGCTGGGCGGCACCCTGCTCGAGGCCGCGCGGATCCAGCGCCGCCTCGCCGCAGCCGCACCCGCCACGGCCCTGTCGATGAACATGCACCTCGTGGTCACCGGCGCAGCGCTGCACGCCCACCGCCTCGGCGTCGAGGCCGTGCGGCCCATGCTCGAGGACGCGGCTGCGGGGAACCTCTTCGCCTTCGGCATCTCCGAGGCGGGCAATGACGCGATGCTCTTCGACGCCTCCACCCGCGCCGAGCCCGACGGGGACGGCGGTCACCTCCTCACCGGCACGAAGATCTTCACCTCCCTCGCCCCCGTCTGGGACCGCCTCATCGTCCATGGCCGCCTGCCCGAGGACGGCCCGGAGGCGGAGCCACGGCTCGTCTTCGGCGTGCTCGAGCGGGACGAGCACGTGGAGACCCTCGACGACTGGGACACCCACGGCATGCGCCCCTCCCAGTCCCGCACCACGCGCCTGCACGGCGCGCCTCTGCCGGCCGAGCGGGTCGTGACCACCACGCCCGTGGGCCCGAACGCGGACCCGTTCGTGATGGGGATCTTCGGCGCGTTCGAGCTGCTGATCGCCTCGGTGTACACCGGGATCGGGGAGCGGGCCGTGAGCGTGGGCGTGGACATCGCCCGGACCCGCCGCAACGTCACCAAGGGCATCGCCCACGCGGACGATCCCGACATCCGCCGCCGCCTCGCCACCGCCGCGATCGCGCTGGACGGCGCGGTGCTGCAGACGGAGAAGGTCCTCGCCGACTTCGACGCGCTCGGCACGGGGGAGGCCGGCCCCGGCACGCTCGACCACGGTCCGCGCTGGTTCCTGCACTTCTCCGGCGTGAAGTCCCGCGCCACCGAGGCTGCGATCGCCGCGGTCGACCAGGTGCTGCGCGCGAGCGGCGGCGCCCAGTACTTCCGCCGCAGCGAGCTCGAGCGCCTCTCCCGCGACGTGCGCGCCGGGCTCTACCACCCCTCCGACGAGGAGTCCGTCCACGCCTCCTACGCGAAGGCCCTGCTCGGCGAGATCGGCGAGGAGCGCTGAGCCCGGCGCGCTGAGCGTCAGCCGAACAGCACCTCGGCCTCGCGCCAGCGCGACTCCGGCACCTGCTTGACGCTGTCGATCGCCGCGGTGAGCGGCACATCGACGATCTCGGTGCCGCGCAACGCGACCATGCGGCCGATCCCGTCATCGTGGACGAGGTCGATCGCGGCCATGCCCAGCCGGGTCGCGAGCACCCGGTCGTAGCCGGTCGGCTCACCGCCACGCTGGATGTGGCCCAGCACCGTCGCGCGCGACTCGATCCCGAGCCGATCCTCGATGAGCGGGGCGAGGGCGGAGGCGATCCCGCCGAAGCGCGGCCGGCCGAACTCATCGAGGTCGTAGTCCACGAACCCCTCCGGCGCATCGGAGGGGACGAAGCCCTCCGCGACCACGACGAGCGGTGCCCGCCCGCGGTCGAAGGCGGACTGCACGTGGGCGCAGATCTCGTCGATGCTCAGCGGGAACTCGGGCAGGCAGATCACGTGCGCGCCCGCCGCCATCCCGGAGTGCAGCGCGATCCAGCCCACCGAACGCCCCATCACCTCGGCGACCATGCAGCGGTGGTGGGAATCGCCCGTCACGCGCAGCCGGTCCAGGGACTCGGTCGCGATCTCGACCGCGGTGTTGAAGCCGAAGGTGTAGTCGGTCGCATCCAGGTCGTTGTCCACAGTCTTCGGCACGCCGACCACCGGCACTCCGGCCTCCATCAGGCGGTTCGCGGTGAACAGGGTGCCGTCCCCGCCGATCGCGATCAGCGCGTCGACGCCCTCGCGCTCCATCTGCCCCAGCACGATCTCCGCGCCGTCGGCCCCGTCGTGGAAGGGGTTGGAGCGGGAGGTGCCGAGGATCGTGCCGCCCACGCGGCCGATGCCGCGCACCTCGCGGCGGGGGAGCTCGATCCAGTCGTCGTCGATCACGCCGCGCCAGCCGTCGCGGTAACCCAGGAACGTATCCCCGTAGCGGGTCTCGCCCTTCAGCACCGCGCCGCGGATCACAGCGTTCAGGCCGGGGCAGTCGCCGCCGGAGGTCAGGATTCCGATCTTCATGGGGACATCCTCTCTGGTCATCACCACCCTAGGAGGTGAGGCTGAAGGGAGTGCAGGGCCTCGGTCCTGCGCAGGGGGCAGGAGCACGGGCGGGGCACCCACCTGGTGGTGGGCGCCCCGTCGTGCGTGATGCGCAGTGCTACGAGGAGATCAGGCCTCGTCGGCGTCCTTCGCAGGCTCTGCCTTCGCTGACTGCGCGGGCTGCGAAGACGGCCCGGTCTGCCCGGACTTCTCCGCCTCGGCGCGGACCTCGCGGCCGGTACCGGCGGCGCGCTGCAGGGTCTCCTGGAAGTCCACCCCGGTGGTGGAGCTGACCATGTCGAGCACCTGGGCGAGGCCCACGGAGATGTTCTGCCCGATCTTCGACTCGCCGTCGGTGGAGAACACCGAGAGCTTCTCGATGTTCGAGTAGGGCTTGGCGAGCTCGCCGGCGACCGTGGGCAGCACTTCGAGCACCTGCGCGAGCACAGCGGCGTCGTTGAACTGCTTGTACGCCTCGGCGCGGGCGCGGGTGGTCTCCGCCTCCGCGTCACCCTTGGCACGGATCGAGGCGGCCTCCGCCTCACCCTGGGCGCGCAGCGAGTCGGCCTGCGCCTGACCCTCCAGGCGCACCGCCTCGGCGTCCTTCGAGCGGCGCTGCAGCTCGACTTCGGCCTCGGCGCGACCGCGCGCCTCGATCGCGTGCGCCTCCGCATCCGAGGTCACCTTGCGGGACTCGGCGCGGTTGCGCTCATCGGCCAGCTGGGCCTCCGACTCGGCGATGCGGGCGTACTTCTTCGAGTCCGCGTCCTGCTGCTCGGCGTAGCGCTTCGCCTCGGCGGGCTTGTGCACCTCGGCGATCAGCTGCTTCTCGCGCAGGTCGTTGTTGCGCACCGCGATGAGCTCTTCCTGCTCGATGATCCGCTGCTGCTGAGCGGCGCGGGCGAGCGGGCCGGCGGCGTCGGCCGTGGCCTGGCGCGCGTCGGTCTCCTCCTTGATCTCCGCGGACCGGATGTCGAAGGCCTGCTTCGACTCCGCCTCCTGCTGGAGGTTGATGTTCTTCGCCTGCGTGGCCTCACGGTTCGCGTCCGACTCGGCGATCGCAGCGCGCTTGGCGACCAGCGCCGCCTCGGGCCGGCCCCAGTCCCGCAGGTAGGAGCCGTCATCCTCGACCGCGGAGATCTGGAAGGTGTCGATGACCAGACCCTGGTTGTTCATCGAGTGCTCCGCCTCAGCCTGCACCTGGTTGGCGAAGGAGGCACGGTCGCGAATGATCTGCTCGACCGTGAGCGTGCCGACCACCGCGCGCAGGGTGCCCGAAAGGATCTCCTGCGTGTAGTGGTCGATCTGCTGCTGCTGGTCGAGGAAGCGCTGGGAGGCCTTGCGGACGTCGTCCACGTTGCCGCCGACCTTCACCTGCGCCACCCCGCGCAGGCGCAGGAAGATGCCGTTCATCGAGTAGCCCTCGACCTCCACCGGGATCTGGCGGGAGCTGAGGGACAGCACGAAGGCGCGGTCCACGATCGGGCGCACGATCGCGCGCCCACCGATGACCACCCGGGCGCTGCCGGACTCGAGATCGATGTCCCCGGTGGGGCTGGCCTTCGCGTTGCGGCCGGTGATGATGAGCGCCTCGTTCGGCGCAGCGATGCGGTAGCTGCGCATCAGGACGACCGCCCCGACGGCCAGGAGGATCGCGACGACCACGATCACTCCGACGATTGGTGCTAACAGTTCCATGGGTTCCCCTCGTGTGAGTCGGCAGTGCCGAGGCCCATTGTCCCATCCCGCT
>DAHVRS010000011.1 GCA_027322375.1 Brachybacterium sp.
CGGGTGCGGTCGGCCGTGGTGGGTGGACACGGGGAGCGGTCCCCGTCCGGCCGGGACGGGGACCGCGGTCCGTGCAGCGGGTCGTCAGTCGCCCTTGGGCGAGGCGTCCGACTGGACGGTGACCTTGCCGTCGATGATGTCCTGGCGCAGCTGCTCGACCTCGTCCTGCAGCTCGGCGGGGACCTCGGACTCGAGGTCGTGGTACGGGGCCAGGCCCACGCCCTCGTTCTCGAGCGTGCCGACGTACGGGGTCGCGTCGAACTCGCCGCCGGAGGCGCCGGTGATGACGTCCTCGACCGCGACGGACATCTCCTTCATGACGGAGGTCAGGATGACGGACTGGGCCTCGGAGTCGGCGGAGTTGGTCTCGTAGCCGTCGGCGTCGACCCACACGACCATGCGGCCCTCGCCCTCCTTGGCGGAGGCAATGGTGCCGGCGCCCACCGGGCCTGCGACGGGCATCACGATGTCCGCGCCCGCGTTGTAGAACTCGTCGGAGACGGCCTTGCCCTTCGACTGGTCCTCGAAGTCGCCCGTGAAGGAGCCCTCCTGCTTCTCCTTGTCCCAGCCGAGGGCCTGCACGTCGGTGCCGTGGACCTCGTTGTAGTGGGCGACGCCGTCCACGAAGCCGTCCATGAAGATGGTGACGGTGGGGATGTTCATGCCGCCGTAGGTCGCGACCTTGCCGGTGGTCGACGTGCCTGCGGCGACGTAGCCGGCGAGGAAGGCGGCCTGGGCGGTGTCGAACTCGATCGGCTTGACGTTGTCGACCTCGATCGGGTTGCCGTCCGCGTCCTGTGCGGTGGAGTCGACGATCGCGAAGTCCGTGTCCGGGTTCGCGGTCGCGGCCTTGCCGGTGGTGGGGGCCAGGAGGAAGCCGACGGTGACGATCAGGTCGCAGCCCTGGGTCACCATGTTGTTCACATTCGGCTCGAAGTCGGAGACGGTCTTGGACTCGGAGGTCGCGGTCTCGACGCCGAGGTTCTTCTCTGCCGCGACGAGGCCGTTGTGGCTGGACTCGTTGAAGGACTTGTCGTCGAAGCCCCCGGAGTCGGAGACCATGCAGGCCTTGTAGTCGGTGGAGCCGCCGGCATCGCTGCCGCCGCCACCGGCGGTCTCTTCGGGGGCGGTGCCGCAGGCGGCCAGGGTGAGGGCGCCGGCGCCGACGAGCGCGAGCGCGCGCGTGATGCTCTTCATGGGGGTTCCTTCGATCGGGGCTGGGCCGGGAGCGTCCCCGGGGGTCGTGATGACGCGAATGGTCGTGGTGACGGCATCGTCGCCGTGCGCTCAGGACCCTAGCCGGGAGGGGGCCCTTCGCGGGGGCCTTCCGTCCACGTCGTGGAAACCGTTATGAAATCGACGCGCAGATGCCGTAGGGGGTGCACTTCGGGCGGCGCGCGCTGGCTCAGCGCTCGCGCTCGGGCGGCCGGTGCCCGGAGGGCCTGCGCTCAAGCGGACTGCAGGTCGCGCTCCACGCAGGCGGCGGCGAGCACGGTGGCGCCGATCCCGATCGCGCGCTCGTCGATCATGAGATCGCCCATGTGCAGGTCGTAGGTGCGTCCGCCGGGGGTGCGGGTGCCGAGTCGGGCGAGCGCGCCGGGAACCTTCTCGAGGTACCAGGCGAAGTCCTCCCCGCCGAGGGACTGGGCGGTGGGATCGAGGTTGTCGCGGCCCAGCACGCCGCGGACGGCGGCGGCGAGGACCTCCACGCTCGAGGCGCTGTTGGAGACCGGGGGCACGCCGCGGTCATGGCTGACCCGCGCCTCCACGTCCCAGGGGCGCACGAGGTCGGCGAGGAGCTCCTCGAGCAGGTCCTCGGCCCGGTCCCAGGCGTCGTGGTCCAGGCAGCGCAGCGTCCCCTCGAGGGTGCCGGTGCTGGGGATCGCGTTGAAGGCGGAGCCCGCGTGGATGCTGCCCCAGGTGAGGTTCACACCCGAGCGCGGATCCATGCGCCGGCCCATGGCGGCCGGGAGCTGTGTGACGATCGAGCCGAGCGCGTAGACGAGGTCCTGGGTGAGGTGGGGGCGGGAGGTGTGTCCGCCCGCGCCGCGCACCTGGATCCGCACCGGGTCGGTCGCGGAGGTGATCGGGCCGGTCTTCAGCCCCACATGGCCCACGTCCACGCCCGGGTCGCAGTGCAGGGCGAGGATCGAGTCGACCCCGTCGAGCACGCCCTGGCCGATGAGCTGGAGCGCGCCGCAGGGGTGCATCTCCTCGGCGGGCTGGAAGACGAGCCGCACGCCGCGGCGCAGGGCGCCGGAGTCCGCAACGCGCACGAGCGCGGTCGCGGCGCCGAGCACGGCAGTCATGTGGACGTCGTGTCCGCAGGAGTGGGAGACGCCCTCGACGGTGGAGCGGAAGGCGACGGGGCTGAGCTCGGGGATGCCGAGCGCGTCCATGTCCGCGCGCAGCGCCATCATGGGCAGGGACTCGTCCTCGCCGGGGATGTCGCAGATCAGCCCGGTACCCTCGAGCCGGTGCGGGGCAAGGCCCAGACCCTGCAGCTGCTCATGGACGAAGTCCGTGGTGGCGTGCTCCTGGTGGGAGAGCTCGGGGTGGCGGTGGAGGTGTCGGCGCACGTCGCGCAGCTGGGTAGTCCGCTCCGCGATCGTCCTCGCGATGAGTCCCTCGGGGCCGAGGGCGGCCCGCTGCCGCTCGGTCCCCGGCCGCGTCTGCGCCTGCTCCACTGCTTCTCTCCCTGCCTCATCACGGCGAGCGCCCTCGCGCCCCACCGGCTCGGTCGTCGCATCTCCGCGGCCGACGGGCGGGCCTCAGCGCAGGTGTCCGAGCCCTTGCCCCTCGAGGCGGGCGACGATCTCGGTGAGCTCCTGCGCCTGCTCGTCGGCGAGCACCAGGAGCACGTCGTCAGTGTCGACGATGCTGATCCCGTCCAGCCCGACCAGGGCGATGTGACGATCCGTGGCACCGTACACCGTCGCCCGCGAGGAGACGGCATCGACCTGGGCGCTTCCCACGACGCGGACATCGCCATCACCCGCGGCCGTGCCGACGGCGGGGACCGCTCCCGCACCGACGGCGCTGCGCAGCTGCTGGGCGAGGGAGGCGAAGTCGCCGACGTCGTCCCAGCCGAGGTCCGCCGGGACCACCGCGACGCGGCCCTCGGCAGCCATCGGCTCGGCGAGGGCGTGGTCGATCGCGATCGAGGTCAGGGTGGGCCAGACCCGATCGAGCACCGCCTGCTCCTCGGCACTGCCGTGCGCGGCGGCGATCTCCCGCGCCCCGGTGCCGAGCGCCGGGATGCGGGCGGTGAGCTCGTCGAGCAGCACGGAGGCGCGCACCACGAACATGCCGGCGTTCCACAGGAAGCGCCCGGTGGCCAGGAACTGCTCGGCCCGTTCACGCTCGGGCTTCTCGACGAAGCGCGTCACCGGCAGCACGCCCTCCTGCAGGGCGGCGCCTGCCCCGCCGGCCCGCTCAGTGCCAGACCGTTCGATGTAACCGAAGCCCGTCGCGGGATGCGTGGGCGTGATGCCGAGGGTCACCAGCAGCCCCTGCTCGGCGGCGGCGCGCGCGAGGGTGACGGCACGGGCGAACGCGGTCTCGTCGGCGATGAGGTGGTCCGCGGCGAAGGAGCCGATGACGGCGCCGGGGTCCTCCCGCTCGGCGTGCGCGGCGGCGAGAGCGATCGCGGGCATGGAGTTGCGCGGCGTCGGCTCGACGAGCACCTGCACGTCAGCTCCCCCCACGGCGCCTCCGGCGAGCTGCTCGCGCACCGCGTCGGCATGCCCGGCACCGGTCACCACGAGCGCGGGCCGGTCCGCGAGCGGGGCGAGCCGGGCCACTGTGCCCTGGAGCAGGGAGCGGCCGGTCCCGGTGGGGTCCAGCAGGAACTTCGGCCGGGCGCGGCGTGAGAGCGGCCACAGTCGGGTGCCGGCGCCGCCGGCGGGAATCACGGGGATGAAGGGAGCAGGGCGCATTCCGCCAGCGTAGGCGCGCCCGCACGGGCGCGCGGGGGCAGTCCCGGGACCGACTCAGCACCGGCTCGCCGACCCGTCGGAGCGGCACAGCAGGACCCCTGCCTGGTGCTACGCTGGCAGAGCCCCTGTCGGGGGCGATGATGATGTCGCCGTGTCGTGAAGCGGCCGCCCGTCGGCGGTGCACGATGCGACTGCCGTCCGAAGCTGGACCGCGGGTCCGGCCACCGGAGGCTGGCGCGCACTGAGCGGCATCTCGTCACCGTTCCCGGCCTCACCCCGACGCTTCTGGAGGATCTCCGTGGCTTCAGCCCAATCCGGGACGCTCTATCGCGGACGCGAGGGCATGTGGTCCTGGGTCGCCCACCGCATCTCAGGGATGCTCATCTTCCTGTTCCTTCTCGTGCATGTCCTGGACACGGCGCTCGTCCGTGTCTCCCCTGAGGCGTACAACGAGGTGATCGGGCACTACAAGACCATCGTGTTCGGTCTCGGAGAGATCGGCCTGGTCGGCGCGGTCCTCTTCCACGCGCTCAACGGCCTCCGCCTCATCCTGGTGGACTTCTGGTCGAAGGGCACCCAGCACCAGCGCGGCATGTTCTGGGGCGTCGTGATCGTGTGGGTCGTGCTCATGGCCGGCTTCCTCCCCCGCCACCTCATCCACATGTTCGGAGCGTGATCCAGATGTCGACACCCATCACCTCGATCCCGGACCCGAGCACCCGCTACCGCCGTACGGGGCTGCGCGGCCCCAACATGGAGATGCTCTCGTGGATGTTCATGCGCGCCTCCGGGCTGCTGCTGGTGATCCTGATCTTCGGCCACCTCTTCGTGAACCTCTGGCTCGGCGAGGGCGTCAAGGGCATCGACTTCGGCTTCGTCGCCGGGAAGTGGGCGAACCCCTTCTGGCAGGTCTGGGACCTGCTGATGCTGTGGCTCGGCCTCATCCACGGCGGCAACGGCGTGCGCACGATCATCAATGACTACGCCCGCTCGAACCGACTCCGCCTGGTCCTCAAGGGGCTGCTCTACTTCGCCGTGGTCGTCACGATCGTGCTCGGCACGCTGGTGATCTTCACCTTCGATCCGTGCCCGGTCGGCGCCGATCCGAGCCTGCTGCCCTCCCTCTGCGAGGGCTGACGCCTCTGGGGCGGCCGAGCCTCGGCCGCCCCTCCCCTCCTTTCTCCCTCCTTCCCTCCCGGTCGACCCGAAACGGAGCTGTCACCCGACATGCAGACCCATACCTACGACGTGGTGATCGTCGGCGCCGGCGGCGCCGGCATGCGCGCGGCGCTGGAATCCTCCAAGCGCGCCCGCACTGCGGTCGTCACCAAGCTCTACCCCACCCGCTCGCACACCGGCGCGGCCCAGGGCGGCATGTGCGCCGCCCTCGCCAACGTCGAGGACGACAACTGGGAGTGGCACACCTACGACACCGTCAAGGGCGGTGACTACCTCGTGGACCAGGACGCCGCCGAGGTCATGGCCAAGGAGGCCATCGACGCGGTGCTCGACCTGGAGAAGATGGGCCTGCCCTTCAACCGCACCCCCGAGGGACGGATCGACCAGCGCCGCTTCGGCGGTCACACCCGCGACCACGGCGAGGCGCCCGTGCGCCGCTCCTGCTATGCCGCGGACCGCACCGGGCACATGATCCTCCAGACCCTCTACCAGAACTGCGTCAAGCAGCACGTGGAGTTCTTCAACGAGTACTACGTGCTCGACGTGCTCATGACCGGTGATCCCCGTACCGACGAGGGCATCCGCGCCTCGGGCGTGGTCACCTACGAGCTCGCCACCGGCGAGATCCACATCTTCCGCGCGAAGTCCGTCGTCTTCGCCTCCGGCGGCTTCGGCAAGATGTTCAAGACCACCTCGAACGCCCACACCCTCACCGGTGACGGCCCCGCGATGGCGTTCCGCCGCGGCATCCCGCTGGAGGACATGGAGTTCTTCCAGTTCCACCCGACGGGTCTGGCGGGCCTGGGCATCCTGCTCTCCGAGGCCGCGCGCGGCGAGGGCGGCATCCTGCGCAACAGCGAGATGGAGCGCTTCATGGAGCGCTACGCCCCGACGCTGAAGGACCTCGCGCCCCGTGACGTGGTCGCCCGTGCGATGGCGAACGAGGTCCGCGAGGGCCGCGGCGCCGGCCCGAAGAAGGACTACGTCTACCTCGACCTCACCCACCTCGAGCCCGCGCACATCGACGCGAAGCTGCCGGACATCACCGAGTTCGCCCGCACCTACCTCGGTGTGGAGCCCTACACGGACCCGATCCCGGTCTTCCCCACCGCGCACTACGGCATGGGCGGCATCCCCACGAACATCAAGGGCGAGGTGCTGCGCAACGAGACCGATATCATCCCGGGCCTGTACGCGGCCGGCGAGACCGCCTGCGTCTCCGTGCACGGCGGCAACCGCCTGGGCACGAACTCGCTGCTGGACATCAACGTCTTCGGCCGACGCGCCGGCATCGCCGCGGCGGAGCACGCCGACGAGGTGGACATGCCCGAGCTGCCGGAGGGCGTGGAGACCCCGACCGTGGAGCTGCTGGAGCGCCTGCGCGACCGGCCCGCGACCGAGGACCGCATCGCCGACATCCGCATCGCGCTGCAGGAGACGATGGACGCGAACGTCCAGGTGTTCCGCACCGACGAGACCTGCCGCAAGGCTCTGGCGGACATCGCCGCGCTCAAGGAGCGCTACAGGACCGTTGCCATCCAGGACAAGGGCCGACGCTACAACCTCGACCTCATGGAGGCCGTCGAGCTCGGCTTCCTGCTGGACCTGGCGGAGATCGTCGCCCTCGGCGCGCTGCACCGCAAGGAGTCCCGCGGCGGTCACTTCCGCGAGGACTACGAGAAGCGCGATGACGTCAACTTCCTCAAGCACACGATGGCCTACCGCACCCTGCCGGGTGAGGAGGGCGAGGAGGGCACCGACATCCGCCTGGGCACCAAGCCCGTCGTGATCACCCGCTACGAGCCGAAGGAGCGCACGTTCTGATGACTGCCGTCGCTGAGAAGCCCCGGGCCGATGCCGGGGAGGTCCCCTCGTTCGAGGTGACGCTGAAGATCGCCCGCTTCGACCCGGAGGACGACCGGGGCACGCGGTGGGAGGAGTTCACGGTCACCATGCACGGCACCGATCGTGTGCTGGACGCCCTGCATGAGATCAAGTGGCACGTGGACGGGTCGCTGACCTTCCGCCGCTCCTGCGCTCATGGAATCTGCGGCTCCGACGCGATGCGGATCAACGGCCGCAACCGTCTGGCCTGCAAGACCCTGCTCAAGGATCTGGACATCAAGAAGCCCATCACCGTCGAGCCGATCAAGGGCCTGCCGGTGGAGAAGGACCTCATCGTGGACATGGAGCCGTTCTTCGACTCCTACCGCGAGGTGATGCCGTTCCTCGTCGCGCACGGCCAGGAGCCGAGCCGCGAGCGCCTGCAGTCCGCGGAGCAGCGCGAGCGCTTCGATGACACCACCAAGTGCATCCTCTGCGCGGCGTGCACCTCCTCGTGCCCCGTGTTCTGGACGGACGGGCAGTACTTCGGCCCGGCCGCGATCGTCAACGCGCACCGCTTCATCTTCGACTCGCGCGATGATGCGGGCGAGCAGCGCCTGGAGATCCTGAACTCCAAGGAGGGCGTGTGGCGCTGCCGCACCACCTTCAACTGCACCGAGGCATGCCCGCGCGGCATCCAGGTGACCAAGGCGATCGCCGAGGTCAAGCAGGCCGTGATCACCGGCCGCATCTGAACGACCGCACCTGAACGGGACGGGGCCCCTCCGCATCGCGGAGGGGCCCCGTCCTCATGCTCAGACGCGCTCTCTGGCGCGCTCAGGCGGCGTCGAGGACCTGCTCGAGGCGGCGCGCGAAGGCGACCGGGTCCTCGGG
>DAHVRS010000013.1 GCA_027322375.1 Brachybacterium sp.
CGGTCCTCGCGCTCCTGGAGGGGACGGTGCTCACCGAGCACGAGTCCGACGTTCCGGCGTCCGTCTACATCCTCCACGGCGCGATCCGCGTCGAGGGCCCTGAGCCGTACGTCATCGAGCAGGGCGCGCTGCATGAGCTGAAGGAGCATCGCCGCGCGGTCGTCGCGCTCCAGGACACCGTGATGCTGCTGTCCGCCTCGACCAGCGAGTCCGGGCGCGGGATCGAGGCGGAGGACGTGCGCGAGTACGTCCTCGCCCCCGAGTGACCGGCCCGGCGCCAGAAGCGGCCTCGGGTGAGAAGCCCGAAGTAGCTTCCGGCCTGCCCGCGTATGTGGCGCTGCATGCCGAGCGGGCGCTCGGCGGGGTGACCCGCGCTGACGGCGAGCTGCCCGTCGAGCTGGTGCACGATGCGCGCACCTCGCTGCGCCGCCTCCGCGCGACGCTGCGCACCCTCCCCGGCGCGTTCGAGGACGCCGCCGAGGCAGAGGGCGCGCTGCAGCACCTCGCGCTGACGCTCGGCGCGGTGCGGGACGTGGATGTGCTGGCCGAGCTGCTCCCAGCGGCGCTCGACCGCGTCTCGGCCGACAGGTCGATCGCCGACGGGCCAACCGCCGACGGCCATGTCTCGACCGGCGGGCGCAAGGTGGCGCATGCGCTGTTCTGTTCCACCTTCGAGGATCTGCGAGCCCGCGCCGTCGCGGCCTACCTGCGAGAAGCCGCCGCAGCGGCCTGGGCCGACGGGGTCGGTCTCCTGCGCCGGTGGGTCGAGGATCCACCGCCAGCCCCACTGGTCGATGCGGAGGGGCTGCTGGCGGAAGCGGAGCAGCGCGTGGTGGAGAGGCTGCGGGCCGCGCACGGCGAGATCTCGGCCCTGCACACGGCGCGCAAGGCCGCCAAGCGGTGGCGCTATGCCGCAGAGCTGCTCGAGGTCGCGCCGTCCGCGGCGGAGCATCTGGCGCGCGCGGAGCAGCTGCAGGAGCTGCTCGGGGAGGTGCAGGACCTGGAGATCGCCGTTGAGCTCCTCGGTCAGCTGCAGGACCGGCCCGGCGCCGCCGCCGCGCTGCCTGCGCTGAGCGTGCTCGTCGACGACCTGCGGGAGCGACAGCGCTCCGCGATCATCTCAGCGCTCGCCGCGGAAGATCTCGACGGGGAGGGGATCACTCCTCGGCCGAGCGCAGAGCCCGGCGCCTGACCTGCACCTGGGCCAGACGCGACATGATCTCCTGATAGCGCTCCGCGTCCGAGGGGTCGGTGCGCTGCAGGCGCTGCTTCAGCACGGAGTACTCTCGCGTGATCGACAGTTCGGTCAGCCGGTCCAGCAGGGAGATCCCGAGCTTCGAGAGGCCTTCCTCGCTGCGGGCGGGCAGGTCGAGGTTCGCGATCTCCACGATGAGGGGACGCACCGTCTCCCCCGCGATCTCGAGGACCTGCTCGAGATAGCGGGCGGCGGGCAGATTCCCCTCCACCGCGTCCAGCAGTGTGCCGGCGGCGAGCATCACGTCCCACACGCCCTGCAGAGCGGGGACGTGGAAGGCGTCATCGGGCAGAGCGCCCACCTTCGCGGTGTCCAGCAGGTGGGGGGCCTGGAGCATCGCGGCGAGGGACTGGGTCTCCACCTGCCCCACCGGGTCGCGGGGGTTCACGACATCGGCGAGCCGGGCCGCGCCGAGGGCGGCCTGCTCCTCACCCCTTGGCGCCTCGGTCAGGGCAGGCGGCTCCTCGGCGCGGTGCCCGCCGCGGCCCTCGGTGCGGGTGGCGTCGTGGACGGCGCGCAGCACGGTGCGCTCCTCCATGCCGAGCCAGCCCGCCAGGCGCCGCGCGTATTCGGGCCGCATGGCCCGGTCGCGGATCCGGGCGACGACGGGTGCGGCCATGCGCAGCGCCGTGACCTGGCCTTCGACGGTGTCGAGGTCGACCTGGGAGATCGCGGTGCGGATCGCGAACTCGAACAGGGGCCGGCGCGTCTCGACGAGGTCGCGCACGGCCTGGTCGCCCTGCGCGATCCGCAGCTCGCAGGGGTCCATGCCGCTCGGCTCGACGGCGACATAGGTCTGGGCGACGAAGCGCTGGTCCTCCTCGAAGGCGCGCAGTGCGGCCTTCTGCCCGGCGGCGTCGCCGTCGAAGGTGAAGATCACCTCGCCGGCGAGGCCCTTCCCGTCGGTGTTCAGGCGCAGCCCGGCCGAGGGGTTCGAGTCGCCCATGACGCGGCGCACGATCTTCACGTGCTCGGTGCCGAAGGCGGTGCCGCAGGAGGCGACGGCGGTGGGCACCCCGGCGAGGTGGGCGGCCATGACGTCGGTGTAGCCCTCGACCACCACCACCTGGTGGCGGGCGGCGATCTCCTTGCGCGCGAGGTCCAGCCCGTAGAGCACGGTGGACTTGTGGTAGATCG
>DAHVRS010000036.1 GCA_027322375.1 Brachybacterium sp.
CGGCGAGAACCAGGGCAACTTCGCGCAGAGCGCCAAGGTGCAGGAGATCATCAACGCCGTCGAGTCGTCGCACCGCACGCGCAGCTGGGTGCAGCTCG
The DNA here is from genome assembly GCA_027322375.1 of Brachybacterium sp. Lineage (GTDB taxonomy): Bacteria > Actinomycetota > Actinomycetes > Actinomycetales > Dermabacteraceae > Brachybacterium. The sequence goes on from DAHVRS010000036.1 coordinate 99, forward strand.
CTGGGCCAGAGGCGTAGCGAGAGGGAGGAATAGCCATGCCGGAACATAACCTGGCCGCGGCGGTCACCTGGCGGAGCATTTCCGTCGGCTCCGGCGCTGCGTCCGCCACCGTGCCGCTGACGGTGGGCACGGTCGGCGGCGGGGGCAAGGTGGCGCTGGTGGCCGCGGGGGTGCACGGGGACGAGGGACCGTGGGGGGCCCTCGCCATCTCGAAGCTGCTTGCCCGCGTGCGGGCCGATCGCCTGCTCGGCACGCTGCGCGTCCTGCCGGTCGCGAATCCTCTGGCGATGCAGCAAAACGCCCGTTGCGCGCCGCTCGACCAGCTCGACCTCAACCGCTGCTTTCCGGGCAACCCGGATGGCAGCCACACCGAGATGCTGGCGGACACGATCACGCGCCGTGCCCTCGACGGGGCGGATCTCGTGATCGACCTGCACGGCGGCGGCAGCTGGGCCGTCAACGCCTTCGCCTTCCGCTTCGCGGGCAGTGAGCCGATCGCGGCGGCGATCGGTGCCCCATTGATCGTGGACCATGGCTACCGGGACCTGGGGCAGGTCTCGCTCACCACCCAGGCCAAGGCGCGCGGGGCGCAGGTTGGCGCGGTGGAGAGGGGCGGCCACTCGCAGGAGGAAGGGGAGTGGGCCCTGCGCATCGCCCAGGGGGTGGAGCGGGCGCTGGTCCACGCCGGCGTTCTGGCACCGGATGCGGGGCTCCCCGCCGCTCCGGCGTCGATCCACGTCCAGCCGCCGCGGGTGCTGCGCCCGAAGCAGGGCGGCATCTTCCACCCGGCGGTGGGCGCCCAGGCCGTCGGCACCGTGGTGCCCGAGGGCACCCTGCTGGGCGAGCTGCGCCATCCCGTGACGAACGAGACGCTCGAGGTCTTCACGGCTCCGTTCGGACATACGGCCTTGATGCTGCTGCGCCCGATGCTCTGCGTGCTCGAGGCCGGCGCGATGACGTACGTGGTGGCGGAGGCCGACATCTGATCCGACCGACCCTTTTCCGGCAATCAAGGAGGTGTGTCGGGGAGCGGCTCGCCGTCGCTTGCGCGGCGAACGCCGATCCCCGTGACCATGGCGGACGTTCTGTTGATGGGTCCTGGGCCGAGTCCGGTTTCGGAACGCGTGCGAGCGGCGCTGGCCCGACCGCTCTACGGTCATCTCGATCCCAGGTTTCTCGCGGAGCTCGACGCGATCTCGGAGGATCTGCGCCTTGCGTTCGGCAGTTCGGCTCCCTTGACGTTTCCCGTAAGCGGCACCGGCTCCGCGGCGATGGAGACGGCGGTGATGAACCTCGTCTGGCCCGGCCGCAAGGTGCTGGTGCTCGAGAACGGCGTCTTCGCCGAGCGGATCTCCGAGATGGTGCGCAGGGCGGGCGGCGAGCTGCGGACCGTCGCCTTCCCGTACGGCACTCCGATCGACCCCGACGCCGCGGGCAGGGCGATGCGGGAGTTCGGCCCGGAGGTCGTGGCGGTGGTGCACGCCGAGACGTCCACGGGCGTGCGCAACGACGTCGCGTCGATCGCGCGTCACAGCCGGCAGGCAGGGGCGCAGCTGATCGTCGACACGGTCACGTCGCTCGGGGGCATGCCTGTGCAGATGGACGAGTGGGGAGCCGCCATCGTCTACAGCGGCAGCCAGAAGTGCCTAGGCGCGCCGCCGGGACTGGGGCCCATCTCCGCGGCGCCATCGGCCCTGGACGTCCGGCCGGCGGGCATGCCGGTCGTGTCCTGGTACCTCGATCTCGGCCTGATCGCGAAGTATGTCGGCAGCGAACGGCTCTACCACCACACGGCGCCGATCAGCATGGTCTTCGCGCTACGGGAGGCCCTGGCGGCCTTGCGGGAGGAGGGCCTGCCGGCGCGTTTCCTGCGCCATCGCAAGGCGAGCGCCGCGCTGCGCGCGGGACTCCTTTCCTACGGTCTGCGCTCCCTGGTGGCGGACGGGGCGGAGCTGCCGTCGCTGAGCGTCGTCTCGACGCCGGCGGACCTGCCGGAAGCGGAACTGCGCGGGGAACTTCTCGAGGAGCACGACGTCGAGATCGCCGGCGGGCTGGGACCTTGGAAGGGCAAGGCCTGGCGCATCGGCACGATGGGCGAGGGAGCGGATCTTGCCAAGGTGCTGAGGACGCTCGAGGCCATCGGGGCCGTCCTGCAAAGGCGCGGCATGGCCGTGGATGCGCAGGAGGCCCTTGGGGTCGCCGAGGCGCGGTGGCGCGACCAGGACTGAGGGCCGAGCACGAACCAATGGGAGAGGACCACATGACGGAACCAACCCGGATCTTCGCGCCGCTCATCACGCCCCGCGATGCCGCGGGCCGACTCGACCTCGAGGGTCTCGCCCGCAATGTCGAGCGGCTCAACGCCACATCGCTGCAGGGCTACGTGCCGCTGGGCTCGTCCGGCGAGTATATCTATCTCAGCCACGAGGAAAGGCTGGACGTCATCCGGACGGTGCGCGAGGCGGCCCAGGGCCGGCCGGTGATCGCCCAGGTGGGCGGGGACGCGACGACGGATTCCTGCCGTCTCGCCGAGGCGGCGATGGACATCGGCGCATCGGCGCTTCTTGCCGTGACCCCGCACTATTACACGCCCCAGCTGCGTGGGCCGGCACTCGTCGAGTACTACCGCGCCCTGGGCGCCGTCGGCCCCGTGTACCTCTACCACATTCCGTCCTACACGGGCGTGACCTTGGACGTGCGCGACGTCCTCGAAATCGGCGGGATTCCTGGCGTCGCGGGGATGAAGGACTCCTCGGGCAACGTCGCGATGATGGTCGAGGTGCTCGCGCAGCGCCGGGAGGACTTCCAGTACTTCGTGGGATCGGGCGGCGCCCTGCTGGCGGCCCTGGCCCACGGCGCCGACGGGACCATCGCGGCGCTCGCCAACATCTGTCCCGAGGAACTGCGGCGCATCGCGGATCTCTTCGCCGCGGGACAGGTGGCGGAGGCGGCCAGGCTGCAGGCGCCGCTTTCCGTCCTCAATGCCCTGATCACCCGCATGCACGGCATCCCGGGCCTGAAGTATGCGGCCAGTCGGCTGGGCTTCGCCGCCGGGGATCCGGTCAGGCCGCTGCAGCCGCTGG
>DAHVRS010000037.1 GCA_027322375.1 Brachybacterium sp.
ACTTCTTCGCCGGCGCCGGCGCCCTGAACTACGGGCACAACCACCCCGAGCTGAAGCAGGTCGTCATCGACCACTACCTCGAGGACAAGGTCGTGCACGGCCTGGACATGTTCACCGACGTGCGCCGCGAGTTCCTGCAGACCTTCGAGCAGAAGATCCTCCGCCCCCGCGGCATGGACCACAAGGTCGCCTTCCCCGGCCCGGGCGGCGCGAACGCCGTCGAGGCCGCGCTCAAGCTCGCCCGCAAGGTCACCGGGCGCGAGTCCGTCGTGAGCTTCACCAACGGTTTCCACGGCATGACCCTCGGCGCCCTGTCCGTCACCGGCAACTCGATGAAGCGCGGCGGCGCGGGCGTACCGCTGGTGCATTCCACGCCGATGCCGTTCGATGACTACTTCGGCCAGGTCGTCCCGGACTTCATGTACCTCGAGCACATGCTCACCGACGGCGGCTCCGGCCTGAACAAGCCCGCCGCGGTGATCGTCGAGACCGTGCAGGGCGAGGGCGGCATCAACGCGGCCCGCGCCGAGTGGCTGCGCGGTCTCGCGGATCTGTGCACGGAGCACGAGATCCTGCTGATCGTGGACGACATCCAGATGGGCTGCGGCCGCACCGGCGGCTTCTTCAGCTTCGAGGAGGCCGGGATCATCCCGGACATCATCACGCTGTCGAAGTCGATCAGCGGCTACGGCCACCCGCTCGCGCTCACCCTCATCAAGCCCGAGCTGGACATCTGGGAGCCCGGCGAGCACAACGGCACCTTCCGCGGCTTCGGCCCCGCCTTCGCGACCGCCACCAAGGCGATCGACCTGTTCTGGAGCGATGACGCGCTCGAGCAGTCCACGATCGCCAAGGGCGCCTACGTCGAGTCGCGCTTCAACCGGATCGCGGCCCGCCACTCCGAGCATGAGCTCGTGGTCAAGGGCCGTGGCCTCGCCCGCGGCCTGCAGATGCCCTCGGGCGAGATCGCCGGTGCCATCGCCGCGCGCGCCTTCGATGAGGGCCTGCTGCTGGAGACCTCCGGCCCCTCCGACGAGGTCGTGAAGCTGCTGCCCGCGCTCACCATCCCGCAGGAGCTGCTGGAGAAGGGCCTGGACATCATCGAGGCCGCCGTCGACGAGGCACTCGCCGCCTGAGACCGCATTCTTCGTCGGCCCGTCGCTCCCTGCGGCGGGCCGACGCCCTGCGGGCATGTCCAGTGACCGCAGATCCCGACCATCGGACCCCACCGGAAGGACCCCAGACACCATGCTCGTTCGCACGCTCGCGGAGATCGAGGACACTGACGCCGACGTGAAGTCGGAGACCTGGCGCTCCAAGCGCATCATCCTCGCGAAGGAGGGGGTGGGCTTCTCCGTGCACGAGACCACCCTGTACGAGGGCACCGAGAGCTACTTCTGGTACGCGAACCACATCGAGGCCGTGTTCATCACCCACGGTGAGGGCGAGATCGAGGACCTCGCCACCGGTGAGGTGCACCAGCTCGCCCCCGGCACGCTCTACCTCCTCAACGACCACGACAAGCACAAGGTGCGCGTCCGCAAGGAGATCCGCTGCGTGTGCGTGTTCAACCCGCCCGTCACCGGGCGCGAGGTCCACGACGAGAACGGCGTC
>DAHVRS010000051.1 GCA_027322375.1 Brachybacterium sp.
CGCGATCGCGCTGACCGGCACGCTCGTGCTGCGCGGTGACGGGCAGGGAGGCCGGCGCGCCATCTCCCTGGTCCCCGACCATCACGTCGTCGTGGACGAGAGCGAGCAGGTGGTGCTCGGCGTGCCCCGCGCGATCGAGCGCATGGCCGAGGACCCCCGGGCCGCCTGGACCATGATCTCCGGCCCCTCCGCCACGAGCGACATCGAGCTCGACCGCGTGGAGGGCGTGCACGGACCACGCCGCCTCGAGATCATCCTCATCGAGCCCGAACCCGAATCTGACCCCACACGCACCACCGAGCAGGAGACCCCGTGACCGCTTCCCCCGCTGCTTCCTCCGCTGCATCCTCCCCCGCCCGCGACCGCGGCCGACTCCTCGAGATCACCGCCGGCGAGTACGTCGCCGAGATCTCGACCGTCGGCGCGATGCTCGAGGGTGTCACCGTCGGCGGCCGTGACCTGCTGGTGCGGAACCCGGAGACCGGGCCCATGCAGTTCTACCGCGGGGCGATCGTCGCCCCCTGGCCGAACCGGATCGGTGACGGCACCTACACCTGGGACGGGCAGGAGATCAGCGCGCCGCTGAACGAGCCCGAGCGCGGCAACGCCCTCCACGGCCTGATCTCCTTCCAGGAGTTCGCAGTCGCCGAGGAGAGCGCCGAGGCCGTCGTGCTGACCGCCGTGCTGTTCCCCTCCCCCGGCTACCCCTTCCACCTCGAGCTCACGGTGCGCCACGCCCTGGACGCGCTGACCGGCCTGACCACGACGGTGACGGCACGGAACCTCGGCGCGCAGGACGCTCCGTACGGCGTGTGCCCGCACCCCTATCTCGTCGCCGGGCCGGAGCCGCTGGATGAGTGGTTGCTCGAGTTGGCCGCCGGCACCGTCCTCACCGTCACCGAGGACCGTCTGCTGCCCACCGGCACCGCCCCGATCGCCGACGGCGAGGACTTCGACTTCCGCGCCCCGAAGCAGCTGGGCACGCTGTTCATCGACCACGCCTTCACCGACCTGGCCCGCGATGCAGAGGGTTCCCTGCGCATCACAGTCACCGCGCCGGGCGGGACCGGCGTCGAGCTCACCGCCGGGCCCGAGCTCCCGTGGGTGCAGATCCACACCGGCGACCGCCCCGAGCCGGAGAACAGCCGTCTGGGTCTCGCCGTCGAGCCGATGACCTGCCCGCCGGATGCCTTCCGCAGCGGCGAGGACGTGGTGCGCCTGGCCCCCGACGCCGAGCACACCGCCGCCTGGAGCTTGCGCGGCTGGTGAGACCCGGCGGGCACGCCCCGCGGCGCAACCCACGGCACACCTCAGAACACTGAGGACGGGCCCGTCACCTCGCGGTGACGGGCCCGTCCTTCATGCTGCCCGCGGCGTCGTCGCTGCGGGGTGGCGGCTCACTGGCCGTGAGCCTCCTCGTAGGCCTTGCGGATGGTCGCGGAGATGCGGCCGCGGTCCGGGACCTCGTAGCCCGCCTCGCGCGCCCAAGCGCGGATGCGTGCGGAATCGCTGGAGGAGCGCGCAGCGGTGCCGGTGCCGCGCGAGCGACGACCGCCCACCCGACGAGCCTTCTCCGCCCAGCCGCCGATCGCTTCACGGATCTTCTCCGCGTTCTCGGACGTCAGGTCGATCTCGTAGGCGACTCCGTCCAGGGCGAAGTTCACCGTCTCATCGGCCTTTTCGCCGTTCAGATCGTCGATGAGCTTGACTACGGTCTTCCGTGCCACAGGGGTTCTCCCTCACTGGTCTGGTGTCAGATTCACGAGCGTGCTCGGGCGAGTTCGCTGCGCGCACCCAGTATGGGTTGATTCCGTGGGGATTTCAATCCGATTACGGGAAATCAGGCCGGGTGATTCTGTTCATCCTTGCCATGGCGTTCACGGTATTCCCGTTCGGCCTGCTTCTCTATGTCGCGCTCGTTCCGATCGGCGCGTAGGATCGCACGGATCACGAACCAGAAAAGCAGTCCCACACCGATCGACGGAAGCAGCGCCCCCGCCTCGAACCAGAATCCGGAATCCATCTCAGGCCTCCGGCTTCACGAGCGGGAAGAGGATCGTCTCGCGGATTCCGTGACCGGTCAGCGCCATGAGGAGGCGGTCCACGCCCATGCCCATGCCGCCCGTCGGCGGGAGCGCGTACTCCATGGCCTGCAGGAAGTCCTCGTCCAGGCGCATCGCCTCGTCGTCGCCCTGCGCGGCGAGCTGGGCCTGCTGCGCGAAGCGCTCGCGCTGGACCACGGGGTCGACCAGCTCGGAGTAGCCGGTGCCGAGCTCGAAGCCGCGCACGTAGAGGTCCCACTTCTCGACCACGCCGGGCACGGAGCGGTGCGCACGCACCAGCGGGCTGGTCTCGACGGGGAAGTCGCGCACGAAGGTCGGCTCGTGCAGGTGATCGCCCACGCGGTGCTCGAAGAGCTCCTCGACGAGCTTGCCGTGGCCGTACTTCGGATGCTCGAGATCGAGATCGAGGGAACGAGCGATCTCGCGCAGCCGCTCCGGCGTCGTCTCGGGGGTGATCTCCTCGCCGAGGGATTCTGAGAGGGACCCGTAGACGGTGATCTTCGCCCATTCTCCGGAGAAGTCGTACTCGGAACCGTCCGCGAGGGTGACGATCTGGGAACCGGTCGCGCGCTCGGCCGCTTCCTGCACGAGCGTCTGGGTGAGCTCTCCGATCGTGTCGTAATCCCCGTACGCCTGGTAGGCCTCGAGCATCGCGAACTCCGGCGAATGCGTGGAGTCCGCGCCCTCGTTGCGGAAATTGCGGTTGATCTCGAAGACCTTCTCGAGACCGCCCACGGCGGCGCGCTTGAGGAACAGCTCCGGTGCGATCCGCAGATACAGATCGAGATCGAACGCATTCATGTGGGTGACGAACGGGCGCGCGGCGGCGCCCGAGGGGATCACCTGCAGCATCGGCGTCTCGACCTCGATGTACTCGCGGTCATGGAAGGAGCTGCGCAGAGAATGCATGACCTCGGCGCGCAGGCGAACCGTGTCCCGCGCCTCCTGGCGCACGATGAGGTCGACGTAGCGGTGGCGGACCCGCGACTCTTCGGAGAGGTCGGCATGCAGCACCGGAAGGGGGCGCACTGCCTTGGCCGCCATCTGCCAGGTGTCGGCGAAGACGGAGAGCTCGCCGCGGCGCGAGGCGCCGACACGGCCGTGGAAGAAGACGTGGTCGCCGAGGTCGACGTCGGCCTTGAGATGCGCCAGGCGCTCCTCACCGATCACAGCCTGGGAGGCCATGATCTGCAAGCGCTGCCCGGCGCCGTCCTGGAGGGTGATGAAGGCGAGCTTGCCGGTGTTGCGCTGGAAGACGACGCGGCCCGAGACGCCGACCTCGTCCTCGGTCTCCACGCCGGCCTCGAGGTGGCCGTACTTCTCGCGCACCTCGGCGATCGTGGCGGTCACCGGCACTAAAACGGGATAGGGCTCCTCACCGCGCGCCAGCAGGCGTTCGCGCTTGGACCTGCGGACCGCGATCTGGTCGGAGGTGTCCGTCGTCTCGGGGGCAGGGGAAATCTCGCTCATGGGGGCGATTGTCTCATCACCGCACTGGGGAATGCCCGTACGGGTCAGGGAGCTGTCACCACCGCCACAGCCGCATCCAGCAGGCGGGTGCCCTGGACGTACCCGGCGAGGACCAGGAGCACCTCGCCCCGGTGGTCCGGTCCGGCCTCCTCGAGGGTGGCGGGATCCAGGGCGAGGGCGTAGTCCCAGCCGATCTCGGCCCTCGCCACGGCCTCGCGCAGCACCTGCTGGATGCCCTCTAGGGAGGGCGCGGCGGCTTCGGCAGAGCGGAGAGTGCGGGAGAGGACCAGAGCCTGCTCGCGCCCAGCGTCATCGAGATAGGCGTTCCGACTGGAGCGAGCAAGGCCCGAGGACTCGCGCTGGATCTCGACCGGTTCGATCCGCACGCCGAGCTCGAGGTCCTCGACGAGGCGCTGGATGATCGCGAGCTGCTGGGCGTCCTTGCGCCCGAAGACGCTCAGGTGAGGGTCCGTCAGGCGCAGCAGCTTCGTCACCACGGTGACGACGCCGTCGAAGTGGCCGGGGCGGGCGGCGCCCTCGAGCACGGTGCCGGCGCGGCCTGCGGTGACGGAGACCGTGGGCGGCAGCACCGGATACATCTCCTCCACCGACGGGGCGAAGACCGCGTCCACGAGGCCGTCGACGAGCGCGAGGTCCGCGTCGAGATCGCGGGGGTAGGCCTCGAAGTCCTCGCCCGGCCCGAACTGGAGGGGGTTCACGAAGTCGGTGAGGATCACGTGGTCGGCGAGCTCACGGGCGCGAGTGACGAGCGCGAGGTGGCCCTCGTGGAGTGCTCCCATGGTGAGCACCGCGGCGACGGTGCCGGTCATCTGTCCTCGCAGGGTGCGCAGCTCCGCCTTGGTGGTGGCGAGCCGCGTGGTGCGGTCGCGGACTCGCTGGGCCGACGGGGCCGTCTGGGCCGACGGGTGCTTCCGGGCCGCCGGGTCGGGCTGTGCGGTCATGGGGTCTCGTCCTCCCGGTCGGTCGGGGTCTGCAGCTGGGCCTCGAGCCGGGCTCGGGTGTCCTCGGGGAGTCTCGCACGCCGCAGCGTCGCTCGCGCGAGCGCCCGATAGGTCTCCCCCGCGTCGGCCGCCTCGCCAGGGATCCCGGTGGCGTCGAGGTCATCGAGCGCCTCGAGATGGGTGGCGACGGTGCCTGCGTCCCCGCGCATGACGGGGCCGGTGAGGGCGGCGGCGCCGTGCCGGAGGGACTCGTCCAGCGCCGCCTCCATGAGCGGGCGGAGGTAGGCGCCGGGGTCCTCGATGCCGAGCCGGGCCAGCGCCTCGCGGGCCTGGTCCACGAGGACCACGAGGTGGTTCGCGCCGTGGGCGAGGGCTGCGTGGTAGAGCGGCCGGTCGCCCTCCGCGAGGACCACGGGGTCGCCGCCCAGCTCGACCACGAGCGCGGCGGCGATCGGCAGCAGCTCGGGGGCTGCGGTCACGCCCATCGGGCAGCCGATCAGGCGGGGCAGGTCAGCGCGGGTGCCGGTGAAGGTCATCGCGGGGTGGATCGCGAGGGTCGCGCAGCCGGCCTTCGCGAGCGGGGCGACGACCTCGGTGCCGGCACGGCCGGAGGTGTGGACGATGAGCTGCCCGCCGGGGACCATGCCGGTCGCGACGATGCCGGCGGCGAGGGCGCCGAGCTCGTCGTCGGGGACGGCCAGCAGCAGCATCTCGCTGCGTTCGACGAGGGAGGGCACGTCCAGCAGCGGCACACCGGGCAGCAGGTCCTCGGCGCGGGCGCGGGAGGCGTCGGAAACGGCGTAGGCGCCGGTGATGCCGTGCCCTTCGGCGTGCAGCGCGGCACCGAGCACGGCGCCGACGCGGCCTGCGCCGATGATTCCGATGCCCAGACGCGGCGGGGTCATCGCTCCTCCTCCAGGGTTGAGGCGCGCTCTGCCACTGCTGCGGAGAGCACGGGATGCGGCCACTGCCCGCGGTCGCTCAGGCGGCGCCTCGTGCGGGCGTCGGTGACGAGCTGGGCGTGCAGCTCCAGGGCCCCCTCGCGCGGGAGGTCCGTGAGGGTCAAGGAGTCCCCCGCTCCCCCGATGACGAGATCGAGCAGTCCCAGGCGGCGGTTCAGCGGGCCGTCGTCGAGGCTGAGCTGCTGGATGCGATCGCGCGGGACGATATGCAAGGCGCGGGTCAGGACGCCGGTGCGGTGCACGAGAGCGCCCGGCAGGAGGACGACCACCTCGGTGCGGCGCGCGATCCAGAAGGCGCGCACGGGGGTGCGCAGCCCCTCGATCTCGCGGGCGGGGGCGGTGAGGAGATGCTCGACCGTCGCCAGATCGTCCTCGGTGCCGAGCGGGGTGAGGAGGTGGCCGAGGGTCGCGCCGAGCTCCTCGCGGGTGCCGACGGGCAGCACGTCCTGTGCGCCGTTCTCGTCATCGTCCTCGATCCCGGCGACGGTGACGGACGCGGCGGTCCAGCCAGGGCCGCGCCAGAGCAGGGGCCGGCGCAGCTCGAGCTGCTGGATGCGGCCGGCGGCGATCGCGTCGGTGCGCGTGTTCGCCAGTCCCCGCCGCATCCGCAGCCCCTGCGGGCTGAAGCGGGAGACGAAGCCCCAGCTGGCCTCGATGCGGCCCAGCACGTACTTCGGCACCGCGATCGCGGCGGGCAGCAGGGCCAGCAGGATCGCGGGGCTGATGCCCTCCTGCCAGATGGCGAGGCTGATCGCGACGACGACGCCGACGATGCTCGCGACCACGCCGCCGATGAAGCTCATGTCCCGCAGCAGCGAGCGCACCAGACGGCCGGTGGGGATCTGGGCGATGAGCTCGCCCTCAGTGACCCCGTCGTGGAGCAGGTCGTCCAGGCGGCGGGCGGTCGAGGTCGCAGACTCGTCGACCGGAGCCTCACCCGCCGTAGATCCGTCGGGAGCGATGGAGTCGGACGCTGCGGTGTCGGACGCTGCGGTGGCGGAGGCTGTGGCGTCGGGCGAGAGCCCCTCGGCGGGCGCGGGGGTTCCTGCGCCCGGTGCGTCCCCGGCGGTGCGACCGGCGGCGACGTCGAGGATGGTGCCGCGCAGCTGCTCGGCCTCAGCGGAGCGGATGTACTCGATGTCCAGATAGGAGTCGCCGCCCCCGGCGACCTCGACCCGCACCTTCGCGAGGCCCAGCAGGCGGGCGAACAGCGGGCGCTCCACGGAGACCGACTCGATGCGGGCGCGCGGGGCGTACTGGCGCGAGCGGCTGAGGAAGCCGGAGTGGATCGAGACGCCCTCCGCGTCCACCGCGTAGGTGGTGAACCGCCAGCTGAGCGCCGAGATCCCGATCGCGAGGACCACGGCGACGGCGAGGATGCCGAGGCCGATGAGCGCGCGGGTGAGGGTGAAGTCCTCGAGCAGGCTCGCGATGTTCTGCGCGGTGAGCACCGCGACGACGCCCACGACGATCTTCCAGCCGCTGACCAGCGGAGTGATCGGGTGGGTGCGGTGGCGGGGCGTGCTCGGGTTCGCAGCAGTCGGCGCCGTCTCCGGGGCCTCGGAGGGGGGAGTCTGGTCGTGGCCCTGGGACGGGTCGCTCACAGCGCCGCCATGAGATCGATGCCGCGCTCGGCGAGGAGGGCGCGCAGGTGCTCCGCCTCGTCCCGGGGCAGGCCGGGCAGCGTGACGCTCGTGTCATGAGCGGTGCTGATCGTCAGGGTCGCGAGGCCGTAGCGGCGCGCGACGGGGCCCTCGTCGATCTTCACGGACTGGATCCTGCCGTACGGGATCGTCTCCACGGAGCGGAACATGATCCCGGAGGCCACGGTGAGGTCCTCCTCCCCCACGTGGTACCCGATCGCACGGACACGCCGCGGGGTGAGCAGCAGGCCCTGCGCCATGAGCACCAGCGGCACCAGACCCAGCAGCGCGACCCACCACCATCCGCTCAGCGCGGCGCTGACGATCGCACCCGCGATCAGCAGCGCCCCGATCACGTACCCGGGGATCCCGGCGACGTAGCGGGCGGGGATGAGCCGGGGCGAGACGGGAGTGAGTCCGGCCGCGCCGAGCAGTGCGGCGCGG
>DAHVRS010000201.1 GCA_027322375.1 Brachybacterium sp.
TTCGTCGCCGGCACGACGGCGGGCAACTCGATCGTCACCCCGGCCATCATCGCCTCCGCGGACCCCGCCTTCGAGCAGTACGTCGGCGTCGCCACCGTCCAGGTCGCCACCGCCGCTCTGATCTCCGCGATCACGGCCCCGCTGGTCGCCGCCTGGTTCCTGCGTCGCAACGGTGTGCTCGTCGATCCCGAGGAGGAGGGGCTCGACGAACGCGGCGAGCCACTGGCGCTGCCCGCCGGGGGCGCTGCGGCGACCGGCTCCGGGCCCGGCAGAGCGCCTGGCGCGGACCACGACCTCGAAAGCTCCGCCGGTCACCGATGATGAACAGATGACCCCTCTCCGCTCCGCGCGCTCGCGCCTGTCCCGCGCCCACCTCATCTGGGCGGTCGGCGTCTTCGCGTACCTCTGCGCCGTCTCCGGTCGCGCCGCCTTCGGCGTGGCCGGAGTCGAGGCGTCCGAGCGCTTCGGCGTGGACGGGGCGGTGCTGAGTCTGTTCGGCGTGGTGCAGCTGGGCACCTATGCGGCAGCGCAGATCCCCGCCGGGCTCCTGCTGGACCGGATCGGGCCACGGCGGATGCTGGTGCTCGGCGCGGTGACGATGGCGGCCGGGCAGCTGCTGCTCGCCCTCGCGGCCGACGTCCCCGTCGCTCTGCTCGCACGACTGCTCACCGGTGTGGGCGATGCGGCGACGCTGATCAGCGTGGTGCGTCTGATCGCGAGCTGGTTCCCCACCGGGCAGGTGCCGGTGTTCACGCAGCTCGCGACCATGATCGGCCAGTTCGGTCAGGCCGTCGCGGCCGCACCTTTCCTTGCCCTGCTCCTCGCCCGCGGATGGACCACGGCCTGGTCCTCCCTCGCCTTCCTGCTGCTGTTCAGCGTGCTGCTGGTGGTGACCGTGGTGCGGGATGCCCCGCCGGAGGATCCGGACGCCGCAGTGCCGCCACCGGCGCGGGCCGGAGAGCTGCTGCGCGCGGTGTTCACCTCGCGCCAGGCGTGGTCGGGCTTCTTCCTGCACGCGCTCACGCTCACGACCGTCAACGCCTTCCTCTTCCTGTGGGGCGTCCCGTTCCTCACCGAGGGCCACGGGCTCACCGCCCCCGAGGTGGGCGCGCTGCTGACGCTCAACGTCGTGGTGATGGTCGCGCTGGGCCCTGTGATCGGCCTGCTCACAGGGAAGTTCCCGCAGCACCGGGTGCTGCTCGGCGGGATCGCGGGCCTGGTCCTCGCGATCGCCTGGACCGCGGTGCTGCTCACCCCGTTCCCTCTCACCGCCTGGCAGCTCGCACCGCTCATGGTCGCGCTCGCGGTCGGCTCAGCGACCTGCTCCGTGGGCTTCGACCTGGCCCGCACGGCCGTGCCACCGCGTGCGATCGGCACGGCGACGGGAATGGTGAATATCGGCGGGTACTCGACCTCGCTGCTCGCCGTGCTGCTGATCGGCGTGGTCCTCGACGTGCTCGCCCCCGACGGCGTGGCGACGCTCCTGGACTACCGGATCGCCTTCGCTTCCATGGGCGTGCTGATGGCCGCGGTCGCGCTCGGGATGGTGCTCACCGGCCGTCAGCGCCGACGCTGAGCGAGTTCTACCGCGGAGCCATCACCCGGCCCCTCCGACGATTTATGCCCTCAGAGCGGGAAAGCCTTGTGTTCCCCTCTCCGGTTCTATACGTTGTGGCCACTTCGTATAGAAAGGACCGTGACGATGACGTCACAGAGGTTCGCGGCGGAGGCATTGCTCTCCTTGGCCGCTCATCTGCTCGAACGTTCCGAAGTCCGCCCGGAGGATGCGGAACTCGTGGCCCGGTCGCTCCTCTCCGCCGATCAGGCGGGGATCTACTCGCACGGCCTGCTCCGCCTCCCTCTCTATCTCGACGCTGTCGCCGCTGGCGGCATTGATCCCACCTCTCGGCCGTCAGTGGTCCGTCGGCTCGGCGGCACTGCCGTGCTCGACGGTGCCGGGGCCTTCGGCCAGGTCACCATGCAGCGCGCGGTCGAGCTCGCGACCGATGCGGCGCAGGAGCACGGGATCGCGGCGATCGCCGTCCAGGGCTCGACCCACTACGGCGCCGGCAGATTCTGGACGGACCAGCTCGCGGCCGACGGTCTCGCCGCCGTGCTCACCTCCTCGACCGGCCCCGTCGCCACCCCGTTCGGCGGCTCCCTCCCGGTGCTCGGCACGAACCCGCTCACGCTCTCGCTCCCCTCCGCCGGGGACGGGCCGCTCGTCGCGGACCTCGCCACCACCGCTGGCGCCTACGGGAAGATCGTCGCGGCCCGCAACGAGGGCACCGAGATCCCCGAAGGATGGGGCGTCGACGCCCAGGCCCAGCCCACCACCGACCCTGCGGCCGTGCTCGACGGCGGGGCGCTGCTCCCCTTCGGCGGGCATAAGGGCTCCGGGATCGCGGTGCTCCTCGAGGGCTTCTCCACCGCGCTGACCACCGCCTCCCTCGCCGCCCGCACGGTGGATATCTGGCAGGACCCCTCCTCCCGCATGAACACCGGGCACCTGCTGATCGCCCTGGACATCGCGGCTTTCGGCGACGCCGACCGGATTCGCGCACAGGTCGCCGAGCTCCAGGCTCAGGTGCGCTCCTCGCATCCCGGCGGCCCGGTCGTCGCTCCCGGCGACCTCGAGCACGCCCGCACCGTCGACGGCGGGGGTGTGCTGCTCGCCGACTCCACCGTCGATGCTCTTCGCTCCCTCGCCCTCGCCCACGATCTCCCCGCGCCCGAACCCCTCACCGATGG
>DAHVRS010000125.1 GCA_027322375.1 Brachybacterium sp.
TGTAACGGGAGTCGGTGCGGGGGAGGACCGGCAGCTGGACCTCGGTGAGCAGAGCCCTGCCGTACATCGTCGAGGAGTGGTGGGAGAGGCCGCGGTGCCGCTCTCGCTCATCCGCGCCGGAGACGCGCAGGGTGGCGACACCCTGTCCGCCGAGCACCGCCGCGGCATGCAGCGCCTCTGAGCCCTGCACGCCGGAGAAGCCCCAGCCGGTGCCGGTGCCGAGATTGCCCGGCCCCTGGATCACGATCGCGACGTCGGCCTCCACCACGTGCTTCGCACCGAGCAGTGCGGAGTGGATGGTCACCGCCTCGAGATCGCCGCCGAAGGACTGTCCGGCGCTGATCACGGAGGCGAGCAGGTCCGTCTCGCGCAGGCGTGCGGCGCTGCGGGAGTAGGCGGCAGGCAGTGCGGCGGCGTCGGTGTGGATGTAGGCGATGCGGGCGGAGCGGCGCTGCGCGCGGATCCCGGCGATGATCGCGGGGAGCGAGGAGTGCAGGTCCGCGACGACCACGGGCATGCCCTCGATCCCGTCGGCCTCGCGGATCGTGTCGTAGTGATCCCCGGCGGGGTCGTCGATCGCGTCGACCATCGTCTGCATCGGGGTATAGCGGGCCTTGACCATGTGCCCCTCCACCTCCTGCGCGGGCGGGAGCACGTCCAGGCGGGCGACGACCATCGCGTCCCCGCCGGTGCCGAGCTCGCGGCGCAGCGCATTGGTGTTCAGCAGCACCTGCTCGCCGTCCTCCGGCCGGCCCGTGAGCTCGCGGTAGGAGAGTGCGGAGATCGTGCCCGCACCGTCGGCGAGCTCGACCTCCAGCTGATCCACGCCCCGCCAGGAGGTCAGGCGGCTCTTCACGATTCCCCGTTCCCATCGCAGCATGGCCCCAGCCTAGGGTGCGGGACGTCGAAGGCCCATCCGAGCGTGCCCTGCGGTTACTCTGGCCACGTGGCTTCGAAGAACGTGGAGAGACTGCTCAACGTCATCATGACGATCGGCTCGCGCCGGCGGATCGATCGCGCCCGCCTGTTCCGGGTGATCCCGGACTATGCGGGCGCGGTCTCCGAGCAGGCGGCGGAGCGCATGTTCGAACGGGACAAGGCGGCGATCCTCGAGCTCGGCCTCCCGCTGCAGACCGAGCGTGATGTGCTGGACGAGAACACGGTGTACTACCGGATCGACGCACCCCGCTCCGGTGCCGTGCTCGACCTCACCACCGAGGAGTACACCGTCCTGCTCGCCGCGAGCCACGCCTGGGACGCCGCGGCCGCCGGGGGAGCGGCGCGCCGTGTGCGCGCGAAGCTGCTCAGCCTGGGCCTTGATGCAGACCCGGACCTGCTGCGCCGCACCCCGCGCGGCGCCGTCGAGTCCCTGCCCGTGCTGAGTCCGTTGCTGGAGGCCGTCACCGCCGGCCGCTCGGTCCGCTTCACCTATCGCAGCGCCCAGGGCGCCGCGGCCGAGCGTCGCATCGAGCCGTGGGTGGTGGGCGTCCATGATGGCCACTGGTACGTCCACGGCTTCGACCAGGGCCGTGAGGCGCCGCGCGTCTTCCGCGCCTCTCGCATCGAGACCTTCCCCGTGCTCGGCGCCGCCGCAAAGGCACCCCGCCCCGAGCGCGCCGATCTCGACGCCGTCCTCTCCGGTCTTCTGGACAGCGACGACCGCGCCGAGGCTGTGCTGCGCGCCGCCCCGTTCAAGGCCCTCTCGCTGCGTGACCGGGCCGGCGCCCCGCTCGATGCGGAGGAGCTTCGCCTGCCGGCCCTGCCGCGGCCCGCGCTGCGCCGGCTGGTCCTCGCCGACGTGCGCTGGGTCGACCTCCTCGAGCCCGCCCCGTGGCGGGAGGAGATCGCGCAGGTCCTCACCACGATCGCCGAGGGCCATGAGGGTGAGGCGGACGTCGCAGCGCTCGAGACCGCCGCCCCGCGCCCGGCCGCCCGCATCCGCGTCTCCCCGCAGAGCGGCGACCATCTCTCGCGCCTCATCTCCACCGCCTCCTATGTGCTCTCGCGCGGTGAGGCCGATCTCGCCGAGCTCGCCTCCGCCCTCGACGTCACCGAGAAGCAGCTCATCACCGACCTGCAGGTGCTGTTCGTGTGCGGAGACATGGGCACCGGGTGGGAGGACCTCATCGAGGCCGAGTGGGAGCACGGCATAGTCCGGGTCCGCAACGCCGAACCGCTGCGCCGCGCCCTGAGCCTCAGCGCCGTCGAGATCACTGCGCTGCTCGCCGGGCTCGCCGCGCTCGAGCCCGCCGCCGGCGAGGCCGAGGAGGTCGTCGCCTCCGCGCGCGCCAAGCTGCTCGCCGGCGTCGCCGCCGACGGCGAGGCGCCGGATGCCCCGCCCGTCCCCACCCGCGAGGAGATCGCGGACGCGACCGCGGCCGATGAGATGGCCGCGCGCACCGCCGACCGCGCCGAGGAGGTCCTCGAGGCTGTGCACCGCGCCCTGCGTGCCGCGGACGACGAGGAGGGCGCCCGGCTCACCGTGCGCTACTCCTCGACCGATCGGGCGGGCACGAGCGTGCGCCGCATCCGCCCGCTGCGGATCGAGACCGACGGCGCTCGCTCCTACCTGCTCGCGGACTGCGAGCTCGCCGAGGGACGGCGCCGATTCCGCCTGGACCGCATCGTCGAGATCCTGCCGGAGACGACCTCGATGAGCAGCCCGGCCCGGGGCGTGGAGCCGGACCTGTCCGGGCGCGTCGATGGGGACGTGTGGCTGCGCCTGGAGCCTGCCGCGCACTGGATCGCGGAGTCCTTCGCTGCCGCGGAGCTGCGCGATGGGCAGGCCGACGAGGCCGGTGCGACCTTCGCACGCCTCGAGAGCCCGGTGCGCGCCCCGCTCGTCGATGCGGTGCTCGAGGCGGCCGGTGCCGCCCGGGTGCTCGCCCCTGCAGAGCTCAGAGACACGATCGTGACCGTTGCCCGGGCCGGAGCTGTACGTCACACCCAGTAGTGGGCGCTACCCTGGGACCGCCCGCCCCGCGGTGGGTCCGGTCCGCCACCGTGGCGGGCCGTCCGGTGCCCCATCCGCTGTGGGATGATCGTGGTGCCCGCGCTGTGTCCTGGCGCTGTTGAAAGGAACTTCCATGGGCTTCTTCCGCTCACCGTGGCCGATCGTCATCATCGTCGTCGCGGCGATCCTGCTCTTCGGGGCGAACAAACTTCCCGGCCTCGCCCGCAACATGGGCAAGTCGATGCGCATCTTCAAGAGCGAGGTCGAGGAGCTTCGCGGCGACGACGACCGCGACGAGGACGAGGACGACGACCGTCCCGCCCGCTCCTCCCGCTCCCGCGACGACCGTCGTGAGGACGATCGCCGCGCTGATGACCGCCGTCGTGACGATCGCGAGTACGACCCGCGTGACGAGGCGGACCGTGAGCCGGTCCGCTCGCGTGATGACGACGAGCCCTACCGTCGCGACTGAGCATCCCGACGCACGAGGCATCATCGACGACGGGTCCGGGCGAGGAGTGATCGCCCGGACCCGCACCGCTGGGAGGAAGCAGATCCGTGGCCAGTGACACGCAGGGGCGGAAGCAGGCCGGCGCCGCCAGGAAGCCGCGCAGGGACCCCGAGGGGCGCATGTCCCTCGGTGAGCACCTCACCGAGCTGCGCAACCGGCTCCTGATCTGCGCCATCACTGTGGTGGTGCTCTCCGTCGTCGGCTGGTTCGTCTTCGACTGGGTGTTCGAGGCGCTCAAGCGCCCCTTCACCCTTGCCGCCGAGCAGGGCCTGAAGGCCGATCTGAACTTCCAAGGCGTGGGCACGGGCCTGAACGTCAAGCTGCAGATGTCCGCCTATGTGGGCCTGCTGCTGTCCTCGCCGATGATCATGCTGCAGACCTGGCTGTTCGTCATGCCCGGCCTGCACAAGAACGAGCGCCGCTACGCGATCGGCTTCTTCGGCTCCGCGATCCCGCTGTTCTTCCTGGGCTGCCTGGCCGGTTACTGGGCCGTGAACCAGCTGGTCCCGGTGCTGCTGCGGTTCACTCCGCAGTCCGACCAGGTCGAGCAGCTGATCCGCTACGACGAGTACCTCTCGCTGCTGGTGAAGACCATGCTCGCCTTCGGCGTCGCCTTCGTGATCCCCGTGGTGATGGTGCTGCTGAACGTCATGGGCCTGGTCCGTGGACGCACCATGCTCAAGGCCTGGCGCTGGATCATCTTCATCAGCTTCATCTTCACCGCCGTCATGGTGCCCACGCCGGAGCCGATCACGCTCATTGCGATGGCCAGCGCCATCTCGGCCCTCTTCTTCGGCGCGATCGTCATCGCGATGATCAATGACCGCCGCAGAGGTGTCAGCGAGGACGAAGAGCTCGACGACGACGAGGCCAGCTCCATCGACGGGCCCTCGAGCCTGGACGACGAGGACGAGGCCGAGCGGTGAGCAGGCTCCGGGTGGGCCTGCTGGCGAACCCGGCAGCAGCCCAGGGCACTGCCCAGCGGACGGGGAGGCAGGTCGCGCACCTGCTCCGCCTCGCCGGCGTGTCCGTCGTGGACCTCTCCGGTCCCTCCGCGCACGTGGCCCGGGCCCGGGCCGAGGAGATCCGCGACTCGCTCACCGCGCTCGTGGTGGTGGGCGGGGACGGGACCGTCTCCCTCGGCGCCGAGATCGTCGCCGGCACCCCGGTGCGCCTGGGCCTCGTCCCCTCCGGCAGCGGGAACGACTTCGCCCGCAGCCTGGGCCTCGCGATCAACGATCCTGAGGAAGCCACCCGCGCCCTCCTGCACGCGCTCTCGCGCCCGGTCGTCACGATCGACGCGATCGAGCTGCTCTCCACCGGGGAGCATGCCCTCCCGCACCGCTCCCTCGCGCTCGGGAACGTGAACCTCGGCTTCGACGCCCTCGTCAACGCGCGCGCGAACAGCGCCCGCACCGGGCTCACCTCCCGCTACACCACCGCCGTGGTGCGCGAGCTGCGAGGCCTTTCACCGCTGCCGTACTGGATCGAGATCGACGGCGGCGAACGGATCGACGTGGACGCGACGATCCTGTCCCTGTGCAGCACCGGCATGTACGGCGGCGGCATGCAGATGGTGCCCGGCGCGCGCGTCGATGACGGCGTGCTCGAGCTCGCGACCGTCTCCGCGATCGGCCGCACCCGCCTGCTGCGCCTGTTCCCGCGCGTCTTCGCCGGCACTCACACGAGCCTGCCCGAGGTGTCTATCCAGCCCGTCCGCGAGATCACCGTGGGCCTGCGCCACGGCCGCGCCCTGCGCGCCTACGCCGACGGCGAGGCCCGCACCGTCCTGCCCCTGACCGCCCGGGTGCTGCCCGGTGCGGTGCGGTTGCTCGCCGAGCTGCCCGCCGCGCGCAGCGCCCAGCCCGTCCTCGAAGGAGACCAGTGACCTCCCCCGCCGAACGCTATGCCCGCTTCCGGGCCGAGCAGAAGCAGGCCGCGAGCGAGCTGACCGCCTTCACCGCCCGGTACCCCTTCGCGCTCGACGACTTCCAGCTCGAGGCCGGACGCGCCCTCGAAGCAGGCAGCTCCGTCCTCGTCGCCGCCCCGACGGGCGCTGGCAAGACCGTGGTGGGGGAGTTCGCGGTCCATCTCGCCCTCGCCCAGGGCCGCAAGGTCTTCTACACCGCCCCGATCAAGGCGCTGTCGAACCAGAAGTTCGGCGAGCTGTGCGACTGGCTCGGCGCCGAGCGCGTGGGCCTGCTCACCGGGGACACCTCGGTGCGCCCCCACGCCGACGTGGTCGTGATGACCACCGAGGTGCTGCGCAACATGCTCTACGCGGGCAGCGACCTCCTGGACGGCCTCGCTTTCGTGGTCATGGACGAGGTCCACTACCTCGCCGACCGCCTGCGCGGACCGGTCTGGGAAGAGGTCATCATCCACCTCGATCCCT
>DAHVRS010000142.1 GCA_027322375.1 Brachybacterium sp.
GTACGGCGCGTCCGATCACGGTCGACATCTCCTCCGAGCCTGCGGTCGAGGCCGGTTTCGCGGAGCTCACCGCCGCGGGCTGGGCCCCGGATGTGGTGGTCGCGAATGCGGGTGTGCAGCTGTTCGGGCAGGACGCGAAGGTCGCCGACCTCGACCTCGCCGTCTGGCAGCGCACTGTGGATGTGAACCTCACCGGGACGATGCTCACCGTCAAGCACGCGGTCCGTTCGATGCTCGCCACCGGCGGCGGCTCGATCATCCTCACCGGCTCCCCCACCGGCCTGACCGGCGAAGGCAACGACTTCACCTCGTACTCGACCTCGAAGGCCGGGATCCACGGCCTGACCCGCACCGTCGCCGCCGCCTATGCGGCCGACGGGATCCGTGTGAACGCGGTGGTGCCCGGCTACACCGAGACGCCGCTGGTCACGACCATCTCCGAGGATCCGGCCGAGCGCGCCGCGATCGTGGGCCGGATCCCGATGGGCCGGCCCGGCGCCCCGGAGGACGTCGAAGGGATCATGGTCTTCCTCGCGAGCGACGACGCCGCCTTCGCCACCGGCGCGCTCTTCCGCGTCGACGGCGGCATGACCTCGCTGTGACCCCCGCCGGCCAGCCAGGGCCCGCGCACACCGCGGCCGAAGATCTTGCGGCCGACGGGGTTGGCGCCGACTGCACCACGCACGCAGCGCGTACCTGGTCCTCGGGCCGCTGGGCGCTCGAGGCGCGCGGCGATGAACTCGCAGACCTCCGCTGCGACGGCCACGTGGTGCTGCGCGCGGTGCGTGGCGTCGCGCGGGACGTGGACTGGGCGACGGGCTGGCCGCGTGGGGTCTCGCTCGAGTCAGGCGCTGACGCGCTCACGCTCGACCTGCGGATCCACGACCTCGGCCTCGACCTGGCAGGCACGCTCCGCGTCGCGGCCGACGGGGACCGCCTGCGGATCGACCTGGATCTCACCGCGCTCAGCGATTCCCCCACCAACCGGGTGGGGCTCGTGGTGCTGCATCCGCCGCAGCTCGCCGGCACTCCCCTGCAGGTCAGCCATCCGGACGGCAGCATCTCCGCGCTCGCGTTCCCTGAGCAGGTCAGCCCGCATCAGCCGGCGCGCGACATTGCAGGCCTCGCCTGGGAGTCGGCCGGCGTGGCGCTGGAGCTGGGGTTCTCGGGCGAGGTGTTCGAGATGGAGGACCAGCGCAACTGGACCGACGCCTCGTTCAAGACCTACTCGCGCCCGCTGGACCTGCCGTTCCCGTACACGCTCACGGCCGGGGAGCACGTGCGGCAGTCTCTCGTGCTCACCGCGGGCCCGTCGGATGGCGCCGAAAGCGCCGAGCCTTCTGCCGACGAGGTGGCCGCGCCGCCGTACACCGAGGCGGGGAGCGCTGCGCCGTCGACCGCGGAGCTTGCCCCGACTGCGGGGACGGCTTCGCCCGCAGGGTCGGCCCGTGCCGCGGAAGCGGCGTCGGTCGAGGAGCTGACCTGGCAGCGCGGCGGGGCCGTGCCCGCGATCGGCACCGGCCACCTGGACCTCGAACTCGCCGACCCGGACTGGCCGCAGCGCCTGGACGCCGCACTCGCGGAGCATCCCGACCTCGCGCTCTGGATCGTCTCCCCCTCCCCCGCAGACCTGTCGGCCCTCAACGAGCTGGGACGACACCTCGACGCGGCGAGCGCGAACGGTGCGAGGCCCCGGTTCATCGGGATCGCGGACGACGCCCGTCACGTCACCACCCCCGAGCTCGCTGACGCCCTGCGCGCGGCGCTGCCGGAGGGGTTGCCGCTCGTCGCTGGGGCGCGTTCGCACTTCACGGAGCTGAACCGAGAGTGGGACACGGTCCTCGCCGCGGCCCCGTCGGCCCTGGGGTTCGCGACCACGCCGCTGTTCCACACGTTGGAGACCGAGCAGCTGGTCGAGGCGGTCGCGATGCAGCGCCTGCTCGCCGAGCAGGTCACCGAGCGCGCACCGGGCCTGCCTGTGCACGTCGGGCCGATCACGCTGCGCCCCCGGTTCGCGAACGTCGCCACCAGCCCGCAGCCCATGCCCGCCCCAGCCCCGCCCGTCGACTCGCGGGCCGGGACCGCGCTGCACGAGGCGTGGACGGTGGCGAGTGCCGCCGCGCTGTCCGTGCCGGGCGTCGTCTCGCTCACCTACGAGCAGCTCCCCACCCCGTCCACCGCGCTCAGCCGGGGAGAGAACACGCTGGTCACGGGTCGATCCGAGGACGGGCTCGTATGGGCGCTCGGCGATGGCACGACCCTGCTGTTCGCGAACCTCTCGCCTCGGCCGCGCCGCGTGCACGTGCCGGACGCCCACGCCCCGCTCGACCTCGCCAGCGTCTCCTGGAGGACCCTGTGACCACCGCCGCCTCGCAGTCCCCGTCCGCGCCCCGCCCCCGCCGCGTCATCCTCAACACGGACGCGAAGAACGAGGCCGACGACCAGTTCGCGATCGTCCACGCCCTGCTCTCCGAGACCCTGGACATGCGCGGGCTCATCGCCACGCACTTCGGCGAGCACCGTTCCACGACCAGCATGCTCGACAGCCGTGCCGAGATCGACCACCTGCTGGACCTCATGGGCCGCGAGGACGTGCGGGTCGAGAACGGTGCCGCCGCCGCGCTGCCGGATGAGACCACGCCCGTGGACTCCCCCGGCGCCCGCCTCATCCTCGAGGAGGCGCATCGTGAGGATGCCGGTCCCCTGCAGATCGCGTTCCTCGGCCCGCTCACCGACATGGCCTCCGCGCTGCTGCTGGACCCCTCGATCGCACAGACGGACACGACCGTGATCTGGATCGGCGGGTCCGGATACGAGGTGCGCGAGCCCGGGGAGCGCTGCGAGTTCAACCTCGGTAACGACATCGCCGCAGCGAACGTGGTGTTCCGCTCCGAGATCCGCATCTGGCAGGTGCCGCGCACCGCCTACGTCATGACATCGGTGGGCTATGCCGAGCTCGAGGAAAAGGTGCGGCCCTGCGGCGAGCTCGGCGCGTACCTCGTGGACCAGCTCATCGACTGGAATGCGACCTGGCATCGCGAGCCGATCGAGCACCGCGCGCTCGGCGACTCCCCCGCCGTGGGCCTCATGCTGAACCCGCTGGGCGGGCTGTTCCGCACCCGTCCAGCGCCCACCTTCGGCGCTGAGGGCGGGCTCCTGCCCGGCACCGGCGGCACCGTGCGGGTGTGCGAGATGTACGACGGCCGCTACCTGCTCGAGGACATGTTCGCGAAGCTCCGCCGCTTCGCCGCCTGACGGGTAGCACCAGCCGCACCCCGGGCCCTCTGCCGCACCGCTCCACCGCCAGACCGGCTCGGCGCCTCAGACCCTCCCCGACCTCGTCCCCGGGTAGGGCATTGCATCCACTGGCGCTCCGCGTGCGGCCGCCCCTCGCAGGAGCGATGGATGCGCGCTGAGCGCCAGTGGATGACAAGGCGCCAGCAGAAACAGGCCGGACCGGGACGACCAGGCGGGCGAACGTGCCGCACTGAGCGTGACGAGGGCGCGCGGCCGGTGGGCCGAGTCGCACGGGCGCGGTCGCTCTCGCCCCGCCCCCGCCCTCAGGATTGTGCAGTTCTGAACCGCCCACGCGCCGTATGTGGCTCAGAACTGCACAATCCTGTCCGTGCCGCCCAACGGCCCGCTCAGGAGTCGACGAGGGTGACCTCGAAGGAGTATCGCGAGGCGCGGTAGACGTGGTAGCCGTATTCGACCACGCGGCCGTCGTTCGCGAAGGACTTGCGCTCCATGGTCAGCAGGGCCGCGCCCACCTGCTCCTCGAGCAGCTCGGCGTGCTCCGCGTCCGCGACCGTCGCGCCGATCCGCTCATGGGCGAGGACGGTCGAGATGCCGCGTTCGCGCAGGCAGGCGTACAGGCCCGACTCGGCGAGCTCCTGCCGGGAGGGGGCGATCCGCTCGGGGATCGTGTTGCGCATGACCGCGAGCGGTTCCCCGTCGGCGTAGCGCACGCGGATCAGGTCCAGCACCTGCTCGCCCGCGCTGAGCTGGAGCCGGTCCACCGCCTCCGGGGAGGGGCGGCCGATCCGGTACTCGACGATCTCGGTGCGCGGCGCCTTCCCGGCGGTGCGCAGGTCGTCGTACAGCGAGGTCAGCGCGACCTGCCGGTTCACGGGGGCCTGCACCACCTGGGTGCCCACGCCGCGCTTGCGCACGAGCATGCCCTTGTCCACGAGCTCCTGGATGCCCTGGCGCACCGTGGGGCGGGAGAGCTTCAGGCGCTTGGACAGCGACAGCTCGTTCTCGAGCCGACTGCCGGGCGGGAGGAGGCCGGTGCGGATGGCCTCCTCGATCCCGCCGGCGAGCTGCAGGTACAGCGGGGTGCTGGTGTCGCGCTCGATCGCGAGCTCGAGGACGATCGCGCCGTTCTCATGGGCGCCGTGCTCATGGGCGCCATGCTCGTGCGCCTCGTGCGCGCTCGCGCCGCCTGCTCCGTCGGCGCTCTGCGCGCCGTCGGCGCCGTCGGCCCCAGCCGCCCCGTCGGCGCTGGCGCCCGCCGTGTTCTCGCTGTCCACGTCGTCCTCCTCGAGTTCCGTGCTGTGCCGAAGGATACGGTCCGCGCTCAGGCGGGCCGGGACTGCAGCACCACGTCGACGGGGCCGTCGGCCGTGAGGGACTGCTCCGCCGCCTCGCACACGGCCGCGGCGACGTAGCCGTCCCAGGCGGTCGCCGAGCGCGGGGCGATGTTGGAGCCGTCGGCCACGGCGGCGATCCAGGCCTGCACCTCCGCGTCGTAGGCGGCGATGAAGCGGGGCCGGAAATCGAGCGGGACGTCGCCGCCCCAGCGGCCGCCGGCCTGCTGGGTGGTGACCATCCCGGACTCCTGCCCGATGGTCGCCGCGCCCTTCGAGCCG
>DAHVRS010000152.1 GCA_027322375.1 Brachybacterium sp.
CCGATGCCGGAGGCGGCGCCGGTGACGAGAGCGGTGCGGGAAGCAAGACGAGACATCGTTGGGTCATCCGTTCATGAGGTGGTGGACGCAGTGTGCCCAACCGGTTGACCAAAACGCAAGGGGGCGGTCGAGGCGCGGATCCGCAGCGGCTGCTCAGCGATCGGCAGTGGGCGGTGCTCGCCGGTCTCGATCGCCTGTACCGCCGCCTCGAGCGCGAGCTTCCCGATCTGCGCGAAGTCGATCGCGATCGTGGTCAGCGGCGGGCTGAAGAACGCAGCGGTGGGCATGTCGTCCACGCCCACGATCGAGTAGTCCTCCGGTGCGCGCAGACCGCGCCCCTCGAGCCGGCTCATGAAGCCGAGGGCGAGCTCGTCGTTCCCCGCGAACACGGCGGTGAAGTCGATCGAGTCCAGACGGTCCGCGGCGGCCGCACCCGACGGCGCCCACCAGTCCGTCGCCCCTTCGAGCACCTGGGGCTCGAGCCCCGCCTCCGCCATGGCGCGCAGGTATCCGGCTTCGCGATCCAGCGCCTCGTTGCGAGTGCGGGGGCCGACGAGATGGGCGACCCGGCGGTGGCCGAGCTCGAGCAGGTGCCGGGTCGCGTCGTAGCCGACGCTCGAGGGCAGGGGCCGTTCGGGATCCTCGGAACGGGGACGGGCGGAGAGGTTCACGACCGGCACCCGCTCCCGCGCGGCTGCGAAGACCTCCTCGCTGCCCTGCATCGCGGTGGAGACGATGATCGCGTCGACCGGCGCGGCGAGGAAGTGGTCGACCGCGGCGCGCGCATGCTCGCGCCACTCCTCGGCGCCCTGGTCGGGATCGACCTCGGCGATGAGCAGCGCCTGGCCGGAGGCGCGCGCGGCGGCGCTGAGGCCCGAGAGGATCTGGGCGGAGCCCCAGTTCAGCTCGCCCACGTTGAGCACGCCGATCGTGCCGGTGCGGCGGGCGCGCAGTGACCCTGCGGCGCGGTTCGGCACGTAGCCGAGCTCGTCGACGACTGCAGCAATCCGCACCCGCGTCTCCTCGCTCACGTAGCCCTGGCCGGAGTAGTAGCGGGAGATCGTCTGGGTCGAGACGCCGACGCGTCGGGCGACGTCCGCCATGCTCGGTCGGCGGGTGGTCCTCGGGGGCATGGGGTCTCCGTCTGCTGGGCTCAGGTCTGCGGGGGCGGTCAGTGCGAGTCGTGGGGCGAGTGTCGGCCGGGCCTCGGACCATTCTCCCGAAAGGGGGCTTGCCAGATCGCACTTCGCTGTCTACCTTAGGTGACCGATCACCTAAGTGATCGGTAACCTACGGCTGCGGCGGAGTCGCCGAGCCCCGAGAATGAGGTCGACGTTGACGCGTATTCCCAGTTCACCGCCCCTTTCGCCGATCGCCCCGCACTGGCGTCTCGGCGAGACGCCGTGGCAGTCCATCCCCACTCCCGGCGGTTCCCGCGTGCGCGTCATCCTCGACAACGACTTCTCCGGCGACCCTGACGACCTCTACCAGCTCGTCCACCACGTGCTCTCCCCGAACACCGACGTCCGTCTCGTGGTCGCCTCCCACCTGCGAGACGGCGACCCCTTCGATCCGGGCCCCCGCAGCGCGAGCAACGCCCTCGCCGTGGCCAGGGACGTCTTCGCCCGCATGGGCCTGGTCTCCGACGAGGTGCTCATCGCCGGCGCCGAGCACGGTCTGCGAGAGCGCGGCACCGCCCTGCCTGGCCCCGCGGTCGACGCGATCATCGCCGAGGCGATGCGCGAGGACACCGACCAGCCGCTGTACTACCTCGCCGGCGGTGGGCTCACCGACCTCGCCTCCGCCCTGCTCATCGAACCGCGCATCGCCCAGCGGATGACGCTCGTGTGGATCGGCGGCAATGAGCACGAAGGCCTCGCCGTCCCGCCGCCCGGCGCGATGCCGGTCGAGTACAACCTGCTCATCGACCCGATCGCCGGCCAGGTCGTCTTCACCGACACCGAGATCGAGATCTGGCAGATCCCCCGCGACGTCTACCGCCAGTGCCTCGTCTCCCACGCCGAGCTGCGGCTTCGCGTCGCCCCCTGCGGAGACCTGGGCCGGTACCTCTACGACGAGACCCAGCTGGTCATCGACCGGGCCACCGCCCAGGGCCGCGGCCCGGCGGAGACCTACGCGCTCGGCGACTCCCCGCTCGTGCTGCTCACCGCACTGCAGTCCACCTTCGAGGCCGATCCCTCCTCAAGCGACTACGTCCTGCGGCCCACCCCCGCCCCC
>DAHVRS010000163.1 GCA_027322375.1 Brachybacterium sp.
GTGGCTACTGGGCCCGGGCGGGTCAGGCGCGGGTGGTGACGCCTTCTTCGTCGGCCTGGTGAGCGCTCACGGACGCGGCGGGGCCGACGAGACCTCCTCCGGCCAGCAGCAGTCCGAGCAGACGCTCCGGCACCTCGAGGCCGTCACCCGGGACGAGCAGGCGGGTCGTGGCGGACGCTTCGGCCTCTGCGCCGTCGGCCGAGGCGGGGCCGCTCCAGTCTGTTAGCGCGACCCCGAGCCGGTCGGAGCTGCCGCGCACCTCGACCACCCAGTCCCGCACCAGCGGCGGCAGGTCCCCGTCGAAGCGGGGCGCGAGGGAGACGGGCTGGACGGCGAGGACCTCGTCCGCGGAGTCCGCGAGGTCGGAGTCCGGCCGGTCCGTGACCACGACGCGCGGATCCTCGATCTGGGCCAGCGCTTCCTCACGCGCCGCCAGCGTGCTGGCGACGTCGGCCTCAGCAGCTCCCTCCGCGGGGCGCGGCAGCACCGTCACCTCGGCGCCGAGGGACCAGGCGGCGAGGGCGAGAACCAGACGCTTCCAGTGCGGCGGGAGGTCGAGTACCACGGCGTCGCCCTCCTCGAGCGCGACCTCGTCGTGCAGGTGCCCGATGGCCTTGATCACCCAGTTCGCGAGGACGTGCCCGGACAGCTCGATTCGGGACGCCTCCCCGTACCAGGCGAGCACGGGGCGGGGGCCGAGCTGCTCGAGGGCGGCCAGGAGCGCGTTCCCGGTGCGAGGGACGGGAACGGGGGTGGGGCTCATACGGACTCCTCCGGGGACTCGGTAGTGCTCTGACCAGTGTCGCTCAGCGAGGCATCGGTCTGGGCAGAGACGTTTTGAGCAGAGACGTTCTGGGCAGCGTCGATCTGGGATGTATTGATCTGGGACGTATCGAGGTGAACTTCCAGGGGCGGCAGCGGCGCGGCGAGGGTCTCCGCCCCCAGCGCGGTGCGCACGCGCTCGGCGAGGGTCGCGGCGTCGATGAGCGCGGCGGCGGTCCCGTCAGCCGGGCGCACCACGATCGTGCCGGGCGCGCTGGTCGAGGCAGGCACACCGGCGGGGACAGGCGAGGCATCCGCGGCGGGCGCGGCGTGCTGGGCGGGCGCACCGGCCGGGCCGACGGGGGAGAGGTGGGCGCGGGCGGCGAGCGGGGCGGCACCGTCCCGAGGGATCGCGGCGACGGCGAGGGCGCGCGCGATCCGCTCCTCATCGGGCTCGGGGGACATGCTCGCGATCGGCTCCTGCTCCGGGCCGAGGCCGAGCGCGACCCATGCCGATTCCAGGCTCGGGCGGCGGAACCAGTCTTCGCCACCGGTGCGGGAGAGCTCCCGCGCTGGGACCTCAGGGGAGCGGGCGTCCGGCACCCCGCGCACGAGCGCGGCGGGGACCCCGCTCGCCTTGCCCTTGACGAGGTCCGCGGCGGCGGCGAGCTCATCGGCGAGGTTCCGCACCGTGACGTGGAGCGTCCGCCCGTCGGCGTCGGTGCCGCCGCGCAGGTCCTGCAGGGAGGCGACGCCCGAGGCGCCGAGGGCGATATCCGTGACGCCCACCCGCCATACGCGCGAAGAGGTGTCGGTGAGGACCACACCGAGATCGATGCCGAGTGCGGCGGCGAGACCCTCGCGCAGCTGTGCGGCGCAGGCGTCGGGGTCCTCGGGCAGCAGCAGCGGACCGTCAGGGGCATTGGAGGAGTCCACCCCTGCCGCGGCCATGACCGGGCCGGAGGGGATCTGCACCACGGAGGTCACCACGCGGGTGTGGCGGCGCCGTGCGACGGTTCGCACCGCGGCGCGGGCGATCGCGGCGTTCCGCTCTTCGGGGGAGACCCGCAGGTCCAGCGCCTTCGAGACGATCTTCGTCGACACGCACAGCACGTCCCCCTCACGCGGGGAGAGCGGGGCGAGGGCGGCGGCGAGGAGCGTGGCGAGGTCGTCGCCCGCCCGGACTTCGCCGAGTCCCGTGACGGGAAGCACCTGGAGAACTGCCGATGTGGAGGGAGGGGCCGGCTCGGGTGCCGGAGCGGGGGCTCCGTGTTCGGGGGTGAGCGGTGTGACCTGCGCGGGCGTGGATGAGGCGGACACGCTGCCCTCCGAATCGGGGGTCGGTGGTGTGATGACGGTCCGGCATGCAAGGCGACGCGCCGGTCCCGCTTGACGGACCATAACTACACCGGTGTAGTTTAGTGCGGACGGGCCTTCGGTGGTCGACACAGCAGTGGAAGGAGTGGTGGCCATGGACGCGGAACGAGTCGAGGATGACGCGCGCGCAGAGCTGACCCTGCTCGACCTCGCCGGGCAGGACACCGACGAAACAGAGCTGACCTGGCAGGAACGCGCGCTGTGCGCGCAGACGGACCCCGAGGCGTTCTTCCCCGAGAAGGGGGGATCCACCCGCGAGGCGAAGAAGGTCTGCGTCTCCTGCGAAGTGCGTGCCGAATGCCTCGAGTACGCGCTGGAGAACGATGAGCGCTTCGGGATCTGGGGCGGGCTCTCCGAGCGCGAGCGTCGCAAGCTCAAGCGCCGGGTGGTCTGACGTCCTTCCCTGGTGAGCGCACGGCACATCACCGCGGTCGTCCTGCTGAGCGGGACGACGACCGCGGCCACCCTTGATGCCCTCCGCACGGCCCTGGCCGGGCAGAGCAGGCGTCCCGACCGCACGGTCGTGGTCGCCCCCTCCGTCCTGGACGAGGAGGTGCGCGCCCGCGTCGAGGAGCAGCGCGCGAGCGGCGAGATCGATGAGGTCCTGGAGATCTCCGGCACCGTGAGCCGAGCCGGCGCGATGCGCGAGGCGCTCGAGCTGCTCACGCCTCACCCCTCCGCCGTCCCTTCCAGCACGCCCGAGCGTCGCGGTCGCGGACGGGGCCGTCGTGTGCGCGCCGTGGACGCCGAGGCGGTCGAGCGGGAACGCACCCAGCAGGCGGAGGACCTCGCCCAGG
>DAHVRS010000165.1 GCA_027322375.1 Brachybacterium sp.
TCTTCTCGCCCGGCAGCTCCTAGCCCGTCCACCAACCTCCCTCCACATCCGGGGTTATCCCCACCTCTCGACGCCCTCTGGTGGCCGGTTTCGCGGGCCGTCATGCTGGCGGGAATACTGCGATGACCAGCGGGAGGCGGCAGCGATGACGATGATCGATCCGCGCAGTGCTGCCTCGCGCCGCCCTGCCCCGCCCAGGCACGCTGTGCGCGCTCGTTCCCCGCTCACCGAGGAATCCGTGCTGCGCCGCGGCGGGGTCGAGCCGGGCGGCGCCGACGCGCGCACGATCGCGCGACTGTTCGAGATGGAGCGCGAGGACTCCCGCCGCCACGCCCGCCGTCTCCGCGACCTCGCCGCCTTCCGCGTCGACCGCGACGATCCTGACCTCTCGGATGATCGCGAGGAGCGCGGAATCGCGGTTGCGATCGCGACCCGCACCACCACTGCGCTCGCCGACCGCCAGATCGAGGACGCCCACCTCGCCGTCGCCGAGATGCCGTGCACCCTCGAGCGCCGCGCCGCCGGGGACATGCCCGTGGAGTGGCACACCCGGATGCTCCGCGCCGTCCGCGACCTCACCTCTGCTCAGCGCGGCCTGGTCGACGAGATCATCGCCGCCTGGGACCTCGTCTCTCTGCCCGCGGACCGCTTCCGTGACGAGCTGCGCCAAGTGCGCGCCTGGTGCGATAAGGACCGACCCGCGAAGAAGCCCGAGGAGCTGCGGGACGTGTCGCTGGAGAACTCCGGCCAGGACGATGGCACCGCCTGCCTGCCCAACACTGGCCCGATCCCCGAGATCCTCGACCTCGCCCGAGGCCTCGATCTCTCCGCGAAGGCCGTGCAGGCCCAGCAGCGTCATGCGCTCGAGGACGGCTCCCCGATCCCCTTCGCCCTCGACGGGACCGTCGCTCGCGATGGCAAGGCCATGACGCTCGCCGCGCTGCGCTACGCGATCCTGCTGCGCACCCAGCTCGACACCGCCGGGGTGGAGGTGCCCACGTCGCGGCACCGCGTGAACGTGGTGGTCCCCGTGCTCACGCTCATGGGACTGGACGACACCCCTGCGCTCTGCGACGGGATCCACCCCCTTCCTGCGCAGATGGCACGCGACCTCGCCGCCGCAGAGCCCGTCTGCCACCGCGTCTTCACCGACCCGCTCCCCGGCCGGTCCCTCCCCGTCCCCGCGGACCGCTACCGACCCACCACAGCGCAGATCGAGCACCTCCGGCTCGTCCACCCCTGCTGCGCCCTCCCGTGCTGCACCCACACCACCACGGACGACGCGGAGACCGACCACATCGAGGAGTTCGACCATGCCGATCCGGCCCGCGGCGGACCCACCTCACTGCACAACCTCCACCGCCTCGACTGGAGGCACCACGACCTCAAGACCGCCGGGCGCATCGACCCCGTGCGGGAGTCTGACGGCTCCACCACCTGGACCGTGGGCGCAGAACCCTTGATCACCACCCGCGTCACTCCGTGCGGCGATCTCGCCACACCCCATCTCGCCCGCGCCCTCCTGGACTCCTGGGACACCTGGCGCTGGAACCAGGACATGGCAGAGATGGAGGAGAACGGGGAGATCGCCCGGATCTTCGCGAAATGGGGACCGCTCGACCCGCAGCTCGGCGAGAGCCAGGAATCCGTGGACGAGGAGTTCCGCTCCCGCTGGGACGGCGACCCGCCCTTCTGACTCGGCGTGATGATGAGCCTGAGAGAGGCAGCCCCTGTACGATCCCACCGATGCCTGTTCAGATCGAGCTCGTGCCCCCATCCGTCGCGCTGCGCGGCGAAATCATCGACTGCCTCGCCGACTTCGCCGGGACACCTAGCGACGGATCCAGCATCAGCGACCCCACCCGCCCACCGCTGGCCGACGAGGACTGGAGCGAGTTCGTCACCCAGCGCCTGGCCGAGGAGGACCCTTCCACGGAGCTCGCCGAGGGCTGGGTCCACTGCACGAGCCGCTGGATCCGCGAGCAGGGGAGCGGCCAGGTGCTCGGTTTCCTCGCGGTCCGCCACCGGCTCACGCCCTTCCTGCTCGAGGTCGGCGGACACATCGGCTACTCCGTCCGTCCTTCCGCCCGACGTCGCGGCGTCGCCACTGCCGCCCTCGCCCAGGGCCTAGAGATCGCCGCTGGCCTCGCCATCGATCCCGTGCTGATCACCTGCGACACCGACAACACCGCTTCGCGCCGCACCATCGAGAGCGCCGGCGGCGTGCTCGAGGACATCCGCGAGGGGAAGCGCCGCTACTGGATCGGTGAGGGAGAGCGGCCCGCGGCGCAGTGACAGTGCAGCGCTGACCTGAACCGCGGCGGTCACGCTCCCACGAGTACCCTTCCCCCATGCGGTACGGATTCCTCGGTCCCGAGACGACCTTCACCCACCAGGCACTCCTCCAGGCGCTCACGGAGATCCCCGAGGAGTTCCGCGCCACCGAGCCCGAGCTCGTGCCCTTCGCCTCGGTTGCGACCGCGACCACCGACCTGCTCGCCGGCGACATCGATGCGCTCATGGCGCCGATCGAGAACTCCGTCGAGGGCGGCGTCTCCGGCACCCTCGACGTGCTCGCCGCGACCGACGCGATCACGATCGTCGCCGAGCAGACCGTGCAGATCTCCTTCGTGCTCGCCGCCCGCGAGGCGACCTCGCTTGAGCAGCTCACCACCGTCTCCTCCCACCCGCATGCCCAGGCGCAGGTGCAGGGCTGGCTGCGCACGAACGTCCCCGGCGCGAACATCGCCGCCGCCTCCTCCACCGCCGCCGCGGCCCGCGACCTCGCCGCGATGAGGGAGGACGAGGCCTGGGGCCGTGCCGCCGTCTGCTCGCCGCTGGCCGCGAGGCACTTCGGCCTCGAGATCCTCGCCGAGGGCATCGAGGAC
>DAHVRS010000167.1 GCA_027322375.1 Brachybacterium sp.
GCCGAGCACGTGAGCGTGCACGTGGAAGACGGTCTGGCCGGCGCCGGCGCCGGTGTTGAAGATGAGGCGGAAGTCGCCGTCGGCGAGCTCGCTGGCGACCTTCCCCGCCACGGTGGTGACGTGGGCGAGCAGCTGCGGGTCGGCGGCAAGCTCGGTGACGTCGCGGGAATGATCGCGGGGGACGACGAGGACGTGCACGGGTGCCTGCGGATGGAGGTCCCTGAAGGCGATCACACGGTCATCCTCATGCACCCGCTCGGAGGGGATCTGCCCGGCGATGATCCTGCAGAAGATGCACTCGGGATCGTGACGCAGTGTGTCGTGCTCGTTGACGCTCATACCCATGGGCGCGAGTCTACGGGAGCGGGGCAGTCCTGCTCAGGGCCGCGACGCACGCCACTCCCGATTGGGGAACATCCCGAAGATATGAGAAGTTTCAAGCACTATGACGACACTCGGAATCCTCCTCAGCAGCGCTCGCCCCAACCGTGTGGGAGAGGCCGTGGCCCAGTGGGTCGCCGCCTCCGCGGGTGACCGCTTCGAGATCGATCTCATCGACCTGCGCGAGATCGCGCTGCCCTCCTTCGACGAGCCCTCCTCCCCGAAGGCCGGCGAGGAGAAGACCACCGACCACGCCCGCAGCTGGGGCGAGCGGATCGCCGCGCTCGACGCGATCGTGATCCTCACCCCGCAGTACAACGGCTCCTACCCCGGTGCGCTGAAGAACGCGATCGACTTCCTCTACGCCGAGTGGAACGGTCTGCCGACGGCGCTCGTCGGCTACGGCTGGGGCGCCGCGAACGAGGTGCTGCCGCTGCTGGAGACCCTCATGAGCCGGGTCGACGCGGACGTCGTCGCCTCGATCGGGCTGGGCTTCCGCGAGGACCTCTCCGTCGAGGGCGAGCTGTTCGTCACCGAGGAGAAGCTCCAGGCCCTCGCCGAGGCGCTCACCGCCCTCGAGGCGAAGGCGCTCGCCCCCGTCTCCTGAGCCCACCCCTTACTTCTTCGGACCCCGTCGGCGCACAGCGTCGACGGGGTCCTTCGTCGTGCGGGGTCTGGTTGCTTGGGGGCGGACGACCTGAGTAGAGGGCTCAGCCCCAGCGGCCGACGAGCGCGCTCAGCACCGCGAGCGCGGCGGGCCCGGCGGTGGAGGTGCGCAGCACCTCGGGGCCGAGCAGGACGCTGCGCGCCCCGGCCTTGCGCAGGGCCGCGAGTTCGCTCTCGTCGATCCCGCCCTCGGGGCCGACGACCACCACGATCTCCTCGATTCCTGCCTCACTCGCGCCACGCAGCTCGTCGGCGAGGCTCATGAGCCCGACGGACTCCTGCTCGTGCAGGACGAGCACGAGGGCGCCCTCGGCTCTGCGGGAGCGCAGGTCCTCGACCAGTGCGCTCGTGGTCACGGGCGCGTCGACGGCGGGGATCCCCGGCCGACGGCACTGCTTCACGGCGGCGCGCGTGGTCGCCTCCCACTTCGCGCGGCCCTTGGTGAGCTTGTCCCCGCGCCACACGGACACGGACCGCTTCGCGATCCAGGGCACGATCCGGTCCGCGCCGAGCTCGGTCGCGGACTCGACCGCCTGCTCGTCACGGCCGCCGGTGGCGAGCGCCTGGACGAGCGCGAGGCGGGGCAGGCGCTGCACCGCGACCGACGGTGCCTCGAGCAGGCGCAGATCCAGCTGCTCCTTCCGGGCGGCGGTCACCTCGGCGAGAACCTGACGGCCCTCCGCGTCAGTGAGCAGCAGCTGCTCCCCCACGCCGATCCGGGCGACCTTCGCAGCGTGGCGGCCCTCCTCCCCCGCGAGCGTCAGGGCGTCGCCCTCATGGGCGTGCGCGAGCGCATCGTCGAGGATGAGGAAGGCAGGCGGCGTGGTGGGCATGGTCTCGCTCCGGTTCAGAGGTCCCGGAGGCGCTCGCGGAGCTTCGCGAACGGTCCCTTCTGGCCCTTGTGGCGGCGTGGCGCCTCCTCGCCGCGCAGGGCGGCGAACTGCTCGAGCAGCTCGCGCTGCTCGTCGGTGAGGGTGGTGGGGACGTCCACGTCGAGGACCACGCGGATGTCGCCGCGGCGCTCGCGGCGCAGCGGGGTGACGCCGAGGCCCTTCAGCGTGATCTCCTGACCGGGCTGGGCGCCGGGACGGATGTCGAGCTCCTGCTCACCGTCGAAGGTGTCCAGCGGGATCGTCGCGCCGAGCGCGGCGGTGGTCATCGGGACTGACAGGGTGGTGACGAGGTCGTCGCCGTCGCGGTCGAACATCTCGTGATCGGCGACGGACAGCTCCACGAAGAGGTCGCCGGAGGGGCCGCCGGCTTCGCCGGTCTCACCCTCGCCGCGCAGCTGGATGCGGGTGCCGTTCTCGACGCCGGAGGGGATGCGCACGGTGACGGTGCGCTCGGTCGCGGTGCGGCCGTGGCCGGAGCAGGAGGTGCAGGGGCTCTCGATGACGTCTCCGTGGCCCTCGCAGGTGGGGCAGGGCGCCGTGGTGACCATCTGCCCGAGCAGGGACTGCTGGACGCGCTGGACGTGGCCGGAGCCGTTGCAGGCGGTGCAGCGGGTGGGGCTGGTGCCAGGCTCGCAGCAGGAGCCGGAGCAGCGCTCGCACAGCACGGCGGTGCGGAAGGTGACCTGCTCCTCGGTGCCGAAGACCACGTCGCGCAACTCGATGCGGACGCGGCGCAGCACGTCGCCGCCGCGGCGCTGGCGCGGCACGGGGCCCTGGGAGCGGCCGCGCATGCCGGTGGCACCGGCGAACATGTCGAAGATGTCGTTGACGTCGAAGCCGCCGCCGAAACCACCGGGGAAGCCGCCACCGCCCATTCCCGGGCCGCCGCCCATGTCGTACTGGCGGCGCTTGTCCGCATGGGAGAGGGTCTCGTAGGCCTGGGAGACGCGCTTGAACTTCTCGGCCGCGTCCGGGTCCGGGTTCACGTCTGGGTGGAGGGTGCGGGCGAGCTTGCGGTACGCCTTCTTGATCTCCTCGGTGGAGGCCTCGCGGGAGACCCCGAGCAGGTCGTAGTAGTCGTCGTTCACGGAGATGAATGTCCTTAGCGGGAGACTGGGGGCGTGCTGTCGGGCAGGGCCGGGACGGCCCGCGACTGCTACTCGAGGTAGCGGGAGATGTACCGGGCGATCGCCTGCACGGTGGAGATCCCGGCGACGTAGTCCATGCGACTGGGGCCGAGGATCGCGAGGTGGGAGCCGGCGCCGTAACCCGCACCGACCACAGCGGCCTGGTGCAGGGCGCGGTCGCGCAGCTCGGACCCGATGCGCACCTCGACCGCGCCCGGGGAGGCGTGCATCTCGGTGAACAGGCGCAGCAGCACCAGCTGCTCCTCGAGCACGTCCAGGAGCGGTTCGACGTCCCGGGCGAAGTCCTCGGAGGAGCGGGCGATGTTCGCGGTGCCGGCCATCATGATGCGGTCCTCGGCGCGGGTCGCGGCCAGAGCCGCGAGCGCCTCGG
This sequence comes from Brachybacterium sp., assembly GCA_027322375.1. GTDB lineage: Bacteria > Actinomycetota > Actinomycetes > Actinomycetales > Dermabacteraceae > Brachybacterium. The sequence goes on from DAHVRS010000167.1 coordinate 3,459, forward strand.
AGACCTCGGCCGCGGCGGGCCGCTCCGGCACCGGCAGGGACTCGAGGTAGTCGGTGAGCGGGGCGGCGAGAGCGGTGACCTCGCGCCCGGCGACGGCGCGGTTGAGCTGGTCGCGCAGGCCCGCGTAGTACTCGGCGGGCCGCCCGGCGGCGACCGGGATGGTGCGCTGATCGACCCGACCGGACTCGAGGATCAGCACCACGAGCAGCAGCGAGTCCGCGACCTTCACGAGCTCGACGTGACGAATGCGGGCCTGGCGGCGAGCCGGATACTGCACCATCGCGACCTGCTGGGTGAGCTGGGCGAGCAGGCGCACCGTGCGGGCCAGCAGCTCCTCCACGTCGCCGGCGTCCTCGAGGAGGACGCGGATCGCGCGGCGCTCGGGGGCCGAGAGCGGCTTGATCCTCGCGACGTGGTCCACGAAGGTGCGATAGCCCTTGTCAGTGGGGACACGTCCGGCGGAGGTGTGGGGCTGATGGATCAGCCCCTCCTCCTCGAGCAGCGACATGTCATTGCGCACGGTCGCGGCGGAGACGCCGAGCTCGTGACGCTCCAGGAGCGACTTCGAGCCGACGGGTTCGCGCGTGGCGACGTAGTCCTCGACGATCGCGCCGAGGATCTGGAGCTTGCGGGGGTCCATCTCGCTCACCTCCTGCTCACCTCCTGCGCTGCGTCCTTCGAGTCGGGGCCCGTCCGGCCCGGTCCAGATTGGCACTCAACCATGCCAAGTGCCAATCCTACGCGTCCCCGGCGTGCTTCGCGGGGAGGCGTTCGCCACCGGTGTACGGTGTCGCGCGTGCCTGCTGACTTCCCCGACCGGTACGGGCGTGACGTGCTGTCCTCCGCCCCTCCAGCCCATCATCGTCGCCGCCCCATGGCCCGCGAGGTGCCCGCACGGCGGGACCTGGTCGTCGAGGAGGCCTCGACCGGATTCACCGGCGCGGTGACGCGCGTCGAGAAGATCGCCGGGGAGCTCGTGGTCGAGCTCGAGGGTCCCCGCGGCGTGCGGCGCACCTTCCCGCTGGGCCCGGGCTTCATGATCGACGGAAACCCCGTCGTGCTCACGCGCGCCGTGGCTCAGGCCACGCCGGTCCGCAAGCGCTCCGCCTCCGGCTCCGTCTATGTGGAGGGGGCGAAGGCCCGCACTGCGCGGGCGAGCCGCATCTGGGTCGAGGGCACGCATGATGCGGAGCTGATCCAGAAGGTGTGGGGCCACGACCTGCGCATCGAGGGGATCGTCGTCGAGCAGCTCGAGGGCGCCGACAATCTCGTCGAGCGGGTCCAGGAGTTCGGTCCCGCCCCGGGACGCCGCCTCGGGATCCTCGTGGACCATCTCGTGAAGGGCTCGAAGGAGTCCCGGATCGCTGCGGAGGTCATGGCGCTTCCGGGTGCCCGCGGGAATGTCGCCGTGCTCGGCCATCCGTATGTGGATGTGTGGCAGGCAGTCAAGCCTGCCCGGGTGGGCCTGCGCGAATGGCCGCACATCCCCCGCGGCACCGACATCAAGGTGGGTTCCCTCGCCGCGCTCGGCTGGCCGCACGAGGACAAGGCCGATATCGGGCTGGGCTGGAAGCGGATCCTCTCCACCGTGCGCTCCTACGCCGACGTCGAGCCGACGCTCTCGGGACGGATCGAAGAGCTCATCGACTTCGTCACCGTCGACCATTCCTGAGCGCCGCCCCGACGCTGCTCCTGCCGCGGCGCTGGCAGCTGCCCGCCGTCAGACTTCCGGACCGGGGGTTATCCCCCACCTGGTTCGGCGGTTCACTGCGATGCACCGACGGTGGGCATATTTCTAGACTCGAACCATCGACCACGACGCCGGCCCTGACCGGCACCGGAGGGAAGAAGGAATCATGAGCCAGAACCCGTACCCGCACGATCCGTTCGCCGCCCAGCCCGACGCTCCGCAGCAGCCAGACGTCCCGCAGCCCGACGCGCCTCAGCCGCCTGTCGCCCCGGAGCAGGCCGCCGCTCCCGAGCAGCCTGTCCAGCCCGTCGAGCCTGTCCAGTCCGGCGCGCCGCAGCCGCCCGTCGAGCCCGCGGCACAGCACCCCCATGACCCCTACGCCTACGAGCCCGCACCGGGCGCGGCGGCGCAGCCCGATCCCGCTGCGCAGCCCGTGCAGCAGCCGTACACGGCACAGCCGCAGTACGCCCAGCAGTCCCCGTACGGACAGCAGACCCCGTCCCCGCAGGGCGCACAGCCCCAGCACCCGTCCCACCCTGGAGGACCGATGAACCTCGACCAGCCCCCGGCCCAGCTCAAGGGCGCCTACCGCGGCCCCCTCAGCGGCGAGCCCGTCTCTGAGTCCGATTCGAAGATGTGGGCGATGTTCGCCCAGCTCTCCGCGATCGTCGGCTACGTGATCGGCATGGGCATGCTCGGCTGGCTCGGCCCGCTGATCATCTTCCTGGTCTACAAGGACCGTGACCGCTTCGTCCGCTACAACGCGGCGGAGGCGCTGAACGCGGCGATCGCCACCGTCATCGCGGAGATCGCGCTCTTCATCGTCATCTCGTTCATCGCGCTGATCACCTTCGGGATCGGATCATTCCTGTACTTCCTGGTCGGCGCCCCTGCGCTGGTGCACGTCGTCTTCGCCATCCTCGGCGCGGTGAAGGCGAACCAGGGCGAGTACTGGAACTACCCGGTGAACATCCGCCTCGTGAAGTGAGCCAGATGCACTGAGCGAGCAGCACCTGCCGCTCCCTCACGCAGCCCTCGGGACCTCCTGGTCCCGGGGGCTGTTTGCCTCTCCAGCGCGGTCACCTCCAACCCGCTCACATCCAGCCGACGCCATCGTCCTCGTGCTCGGCGAGGCGGTGGCGGATCATGCGTCGCAGCAGCTCCTCCGGAACGGGGTCGCCGTAGTGCAGCTTGATGGTGCCCTTGCCGGTCTCGACGCCCTCGAGCTCCGCGGCGAAGGCCTCCTTCGTGCTCGGGGTGAAGGCGACGTTCGCATGCGCCTTGTGGACGCTGAGCATGAGCAGGATCGTCCCGCCGGGGTGGACGAAGGCGGGATTGCCCCATCTGATCGCCTCGTCGGCGGCAGGCAGTTCCTCGCGCACCAGCGCTCTCAGCTGCGCGATCAAGGAGCGGGCAGGCTCCTGGACGGCGGCGAGGTACTCGTCGATCGTCGTCGGGCGGGCTGCAGGTGGCGGAGTCATCGCCCCAGTCTGCGCCGCGCGGCGCGGATGCCAGGGAACTGCGGGACGCCAGCACTCCCCTGAACGCCAGGCGCTCAGGGGACGAGGTCGCGCGTGACCGCGTCGGCCAGCAGCCGGCCCGTGCGGGTGAGGACGGCGCGGCCGGCCTCGAGCGCGGCGGCGTCAAGATGCCCGCGGTCGCGGTGCACGTCGAGCTGACCGCGCAGCTCCTCGGGCACCAGATCGACATCCAGCCCATCGATGATCCGCAGCTCCAGCAGGATCCGCTCCACCAGGCGGTCCTCGGCGGAGACCTGCTCGGAGTCGGCGACCGGCAGCTCGCCGCTCGCGAGCATCCGGGCGTAGCGGCTGGGGTGCTTGACGTTCCAGGAGCGCAGCCCGTCGCGGTGCCGGTGGGCGCCGGGGCCGATCCCCCACCAGTCCCCGCCGCGCCAGTAGGCGAGGTTGTGGCGGGAGCGGTGCTCCGGGGTGCGGGCCCAGTTCGAGATCTCGTACCAGGACAGGCCAGCGGCGGCTGCGAGATCGTCGACGAGCTCGTACTTATCGGCCATGTCGTCAGGGTCGGGGGCCTCGATCTCGCCGCGGCGCAGCTTGCGGGCCATCGCCGTGTTCCCCTCGATGATCAGGGAGTAGGCGGAGAGGTGATCGACCTCGCAGGCAAGAGCCGCGCGCACGGACGTCTCCACGTCCGCGACGGTCTCCCCCGGCGTGCCGATGATGAGGTCCAGGCTCACCTGGAGCCCGGCCTCCTTCGCCCACTGCACCACCTGCGGGATCCGCTCGGGGTCGTGGGTGCGGTCCAGCGTCGCGAGCACGGACGGGACCGCGGACTGCATCCCGATGGAGACGCGGGTGAAGCCGCCGTCGGCCAGGCGGGAGAGGGAGGCGCGGGTGACGGAGTCGGGGTTCGCCTCGGTGGTGACCTCGGCGCCGTCCGCGAGCGGGATCAGGGAGCGGAGGTGGTCGAGCATCGCGACGAGATCGTCGGCCGGAAGGAGCGTGGGAGTGCCGCCGCCGAAGAAGACGGTGGAGATGTCCTCGTACTCGTACCCGGCCTCGCGGTCCGCGGCGAGCGTCAGGTCCATCTCCGCCATCGCGTTGGCCGCGTACTCGGCCTGCGAGCCGCCACCGCCGAGCTCGGTCGCGGTGTAGGTGTTGAAGTCGCAGTACCCGCAGCGCACCGCGCAGAACGGCACGTGGACGTAGGCCGACAGAGAGCGGTTCACAGCCCCATCCCCAGGCCCAGTCCCCGCCCGGTGGAGCGCAGACGGTCCGAGAAGGCGGCGTCCTGTCCGGCGCGGGTCAACGCGTTCTGGGCGGCGCCGGCGAGGGAGTCGTACAGGATCGTGCCGGTCTCCTCCGCCCAGTCCAGCAGGGCGCGCGCCTGGGCGGCGTCGAGGCCGCGGAAGGAGTCGGCGATGGTGACCCCGTGCTCCGGGCGGTGCAGCACGTCGATCTGATCGCCGGCGCGCACCTCCCCCTCGACGAGGATGCGGAAGTAGGCGCCTGCGCGGCCCTGGGCGGTGAAGGTGCGGCCCCAGCGGCGGTCCCCCATCCAGGCGGCGAAGGTGCCGCAGGGGTTGCGCGGGCAGGTCGCCTCGATCTCGGCCCCGCCCACGCGCCACCGCTCGCCGATCACGGTGTGGTCGGTGTCGTGGCCGGTCGTGACCAGGTTCTCGCCGAAGAACCCGTCGGGCAGCTCCTCGCCGAGCGCCTCGGCGTAGGCCTCGCGCACCTCGCGGGAGTAGGCGTAGACGGCCTTGAAGATCCCGCCGTGGTGCTCGCGGTCGCCCTGCACGTCGCCGAGCACGCCGTGGGTGAGCAGGGTGACGGGCCCGTC
>DAHVRS010000222.1 GCA_027322375.1 Brachybacterium sp.
GTAGGCGATGCCGTGCTTGTCCAGCGCAGCGCGCAGCGCCTTCGCCTCCAGTGCGGTGACGCGGGTGCCGGAATCGCTGGTCAGCTCCTCGAGGGTGCCCTCCCGGACCAGGCGGCCCTGGGAGATGACGACCAGGCGGTCCACGGTCGCCTCGACCTCGCGCAGCTGGTGGCTGGACAGAAGCACCGTCCCGCCCGCGTCCGCGAAGGAGCGCAGCAGGCGGCGCATCCAGCGGATCCCCTCGGGGTCCAGGCCGTTGGCGGGCTCGTCGAGCACGAGCACGGACGGGTCGCCGACGAGGGCGACCCCGATCCCGAGCCGCTGCCGCATGCCGTACGAGTAGCTGCCCACGCGCTTGGAGCCTGCGCCGTCGAGGCCCACGAGCGCGAGGACCTCGTCGGCCCGGGTGGCGGGCATGCCCACGGTGCGGGCGACCAGGCGCAGGGTCTCGAGGCCGGTGCGTCCGCCGTGCAGGGCGCGGGCGTCGAGCATGACGCCGATGGTGCGGGCGGGGTCTTTCAGCTCGCGGTAGGGCACCCCGCCCACGAGCGCTTCGCCCTCGTCGGCGCGGGCGAGCCCGGTGAGGATCCGCAGGGTGGTGGACTTCCCGGCACCGTTGGGGCCCAGGAAGCCGGTGACGGTGCCGGGCTCGGCGACGAGGTCGAGGCCGTCGACGGCTGCGCGGTCGCCGTAGCTCTTGCGCAGTCCGCGCACCGTGAGCGCGATGCCGGTGTCGGTGGAGGGGGTCGTGGTGGTCATGTCTCAACGTTCCGCCGTCGGCCGGGGGTGCGGGAAGCGACCGGCGGCGCGGCGGGGAGCGACGAAGGTCGCGGCGTCAGCCGCCGTCGGCCCCGAGGCCCCCGACCTCCGTCGATGACCTGCCCGACCGGGGTCGGGGCCAGGGCCGATGCGGGCAGGGCCCGATTAGAGTGACAGAGTGACTGAACAGGGGGCTCCGCGCTGGCAGCGTGCACAGGACATCGCGCTGCTGGTCGCTGTGCTGGCCGAGGTGGTCCTCGCCGTGGTGTTCGCGACAGGCACTGTCGGTCTGCTACGCGCCGGGCTCGCGCTGGTGCTGGGCGGCGCGCTCCTGCTGCGCCGACGCTGGTGGCAGTGGCTGCTGCCGACGGTGCTGCTGCTGAACGCGTTCGCGCTCTCCTTCGTGGTGCTCGTGGTGGTCACCTACAGCTATGCGACCCGCAGCCAGCACCGGCTGCTCACGGCACTATTCGTGCTGCTGGCGATCCTCACCGGGACGCTGCCCTCGCTGCTGCTGCCGGACATGCCGCGCTCCGCGACGATCACCGGCGTCATCGTGATCACCCTCGCGGTCATCGCCTCGGCCGCGATGGGGATGTACACCTCCGCACGCCGGGCCCTGCTCGCGCAGCTGCAGCAGCGGGCCGAGCAGGCGGAGTCCGGCCGTGCGAGCGCTGAGGAGCAGGCGAGGCGCGCCGAGCGCACCCGCATTGCCCGCGAGATGCACGACATCGTCGCGCACAAGATCTCGCTGGTCGCGATGCATGCCGGGGCGCTCGAGGTGAACCCAGGACTGGACCGCGAGCAGGTACAGCAGTCCGCCTCGCTCATCCGGCAGACCGCCGCGACCGCTCTGTCCGAGCTGCGGGAGGTGCTCGGTGTGCTGCGCAGCGATGATGAGGAGGCGCCGCTCGCCCCGCAGCCCACCTGGGAGGACGTGCGCCGGCTCGTGGTCACCTCCCAGCAGGCGGGGGTGTCTGTGGACCTGTTCGACTTCATCGACGACCCGGTCCCGGACCCGCTGGCCCGCACCGCCTACCGCGTGGTGCAGGAGGGGCTGACGAACATCCACAAGCACGCGATGCACACCCGGGCCCGGGTGGCGCTGATCGGCGAGCCCGGCACCGACCTCGTCATCGAGGTCAGTAATGTGCTCCCCAAGGGGTTCACGACGGATCTGCCGGGGGCACGGATGGGGCTCTCCGGCATCGAGACGCGAGTGACCCATGCGGGAGGGTCCATCACCTCGGGCCCGACCGACGACGGACGATTCGAAGTGAGGGCGGTGATCCCGTGGCCGACGGCGACGTGACGCGCGTGGGACTGATCGACGACGACTCCCTGGTCCGGGCGGGCCTGGCG
>DAHVRS010000303.1 GCA_027322375.1 Brachybacterium sp.
CGCGAGGTCGCCGACCAGGTGGTGTTCATGGACGAGGGCCGCATCCTCGAGCGCGGCACCCCCGAGCAGGTCATCGACCACCCCGAGTCGGATCGCCTGAAGGGCTTCCTCGCCTCGGTGCTGTGAGCACCCGCCGGCAGCACCGGCACAGCCCAGCGCGCCCCCGCACCGGCATCGGGACGGGGGCGCGCTGAGTCGGGGCCCGGGTCAGGCGGCGGGGATCTCGAACTCGCCGCGGAACTCGGGGACGGTCTCGTCCTCGCCGAGGATCTTCATCTCGGGTCGCACGTAGGCACCCTGGAGGGTGTCGCCGGTGGTCTCGACGTAGATCGGGATGTACCCGGTGGCCTCGCCGTCGCGGCGGGAGGGGCCGTCGAAATACTCGAAGCCGGCCTCGATCATCTCGTCGTCGGCGCTCGCGGCGTAGTTGACCTCCTCGCCGTCGTCATCGAGCAGGAAGTCTCTCTGGCTGATGACGCCGCCGTAGACGTCGCCGGGGGTCACCATCACCTCGAGGTAGATCATCTCCCCGTCGGGGTTGTCGCTGGCCATGTAGTACTCGGTGGGGTTGTGGCGCACCGCGGAGACGATGGTGATGACGTCCCCGGTCTCCTCGTCGGTGAACTCGGTGCCGATCTCCACCACGGCGCCCTCGCCGGCGGCGTCAGCACCCTCGGAGCCCTCGGCGTCCTCCTCAGAGGCGTCCTCCTCAGCGGCGTCGTCCTCCGCGGCGCTGGTGTCGGCCTCGGTGTCCTCCTCGGCACCGGCCTCTGCGTCCTCCTCCGCACCGGTGTCGGCGTCCTCCTGCTCCTCCACCCCGGCGGCCGGAGCGTCAGGCGTCTCGGTGGTCTCGTCGGTGCCGCCGCAGGCGGTCAGCGCGAGCATGGTGGCGGCGGCCAGGGCGGCGCCGCGGGCGATGATCGTGCGTGACATGGTGTCCCCTTCAGTAGTCGTGGGAACGACTGTAGAAGACCCTGCGAGCACCGTCGATGGGAAGGACTCCCCAGTCAGAGGAGCCTGGGGACCTCTCCCCATGGGCCGCGGCGGTGCCGCTCAGAAGCGCGACCGGCGCTCCTCGAGCTGCTGCCGCAGCGACCTGCCCTGCCCCTCGTCGGGACGCGTGGCGAGGGCCGCGGCGATCGCGGTGGTCAGCGGGATCGCGAGCACCAGGCCGATCGAGGCGATGAGCGTCCGGAAGATCTCCGCGGCGATCTCGCCGGAGGTGAGGGTGTCCATCAGGGAGCGGTTGATGGTGCTCGCGTACATCAGCAGCGGCAGGGCGGAACCGATGTAGGCGTAGGCCAGGGTGTAGACGGTCGAGGCGATGTGGTCGCGGCCGATCCGCATGGTGGCGGTGAACACCTCGAGGCGGGAGGCCTGCGGCATCGCCGCCCGCAGCTCCCAGGCGGAGGAGGCCTGGGTGATGGTGACGTCGTTGAGCGCACCGAGCCCCGAGATAATCACGCCGGCCAGGAACACCGTGGACAGCGAGAGATGCGGGTGGGTGGAGTACAGGATCTGCGCGGCCTCCCCGTCGGCCCCCGTCATGCCGGTGGGCCGTCCGGCGGCCAGTGCGATCAGCACCGTCACCGCGATCCCGCCGAAGGTGCCCAGCACCGCGGTGGTGGTGCGCACCGAGATGCCGTGCGCGAAGTAGACGCAGGGGAAGATCATCGCCGAGGCCGCGACCAGCGCCACCCGGACGGCGTTCTCCCCGGCGAAGATGGCCGGCAGCATGAACCACAGCACGATCGCGACACCGGCGGCGAGGCCCGCCATCGCTCGCAGACCGCTCCCGCGCGCGACCAGCGCCACCAGCAGCAGATAGGCCAGCAGCAGGAGGCCCAGCGGCAGCGTGCGGTCGTGATCGAAGTAGTACAGCGCCTGCGCGGCCTCGCCGCTCTCGCCGCTGGGAGCGCCGACGCGCAGCACCCGGATCCGATCTCCCTCGTGGATCCCTCCGGACGCGACCTCGGGCGGCACCTCGACGGAGAGGGTCCGGTCCTCTAGCGGTGCGGCGCGGCCCACGGCCTCGATCACCGCGATCTCGTCGGCGCTCGCCGCAGGGGAGGTGCTGGTGACCGTGGCCGGCACGATCTCCACGCCCGGGGCGAGGAACTCGGCGCTGTCCACCCGGGCGTCGGGTCCGGGCCACAGCATGGCCACACCGATCGCCGTGGCGAGCAGCAACGCCCCGGTGAGGGCTGCGAGCACGGTCCGGGCACGGCGGCCGACGGGCGCTGCCACGCCGCCGGAGGCGTGGGAGTGCGCGTGGGAATGGGAGTGTCCGTGCGAGTGGGCTGCGGCCGACGCCGGCTCGCGCCTCGGCAGCGGCTCGCGCGTCGGAGCTGCCGGGTCGCCGTCGCGCCGGGCGCGCTTGCCGCGGGTCACCACTCGAGGATCTGCCAGCGCTTCTTCTTCGCCACCGCGTACAGGCCCAGGTCCGGTGCGACCGCGGCGGGGGTGCCCACGAGCGAGAGCCAGGCGGCGTCCGCGTGGGAGTCGCCGTAGCCGTAGGAGGTGGACAGGTCCGCTCCGTGCAGGTCCGCGTACTTCCGCAGCCAGTTCGCGCGAGCCTCGTCGACCAGCGGAGGAGTGGCGAGGAAGCCGGTCATCACACCATTCTCGTCCTCGTCCATGTGGGTGGCCACGACCTCGTCGAAGAGGTCCGCGAGCGGCGCGACGAGTACGTCCAGCGCGCCGGAGACGAGCACGGTGCGGTGCCCGGCGGCGCGGTGGCGCTCGATGGTCTCCAGCGCCTCGGGGCGGATCGAGGCGCGGATTCGGCGTCCGGCCTCCCCGTCCATGAGGGCGCGCAGCTCAGCGCTGCGGAAGCCCTTGTATCGGCGGTTGACCAGGCGGATCAGCTCGGAGCGGTCGCGCTGGTCGGCGCGCAGGTAGCCGGGGACCGCGGCGAGCAGGCCGCCGATCTCGGCGGGCCAGGTGCGGCGCGGCTTCGTCGCGCGGACCACGGCGAAGTACTGCTGGACGATGTTCGTGGCGAGCACGGTGCCGTCCAGGTCGAAGATCGCCAGCGAGTTCTCCGAGGGCTTCAGCTGCGGGGCGGGACGGTCCGCACGGCGCTTCTGCGCGGACTTCGCCCGCGAGTACGCCTTGGTCAGCTCAGTGACGGCGGGCAGGTGCTGCTTCTGGAAGTAGTCCTTCCATACGATCTTCGTGATGTCGAAGTCGTGGGTCTCGAGGAACTCCGCGGGCAGCTCCGCGCGCAGCGCGCGGGTGTTCGCGTCATCGAAGACCATCTCGGTCTTCGTGTAGTGGCGGTACAGCTCGATGTACTTGCGCAGCATCGTCAGGCCCGAGGTGGCCTTGTGCAGGCCGGAGGTCCACTCGCGGGTGCGCTTGGTGGCGGGGAGATATGCGACGGCGGCCGCGCCGAGCTTCGCGCCGAGCTCCTTGGCGCGGAATCGCTGCTCGACCATCTCGACGGCGGGGAAGGACCACTCGGGCACCTGGATCGGGCGGCCCTTGTCGTCCTCGAGGGGGTGCTCGGTGAAGTACTCGCGCACCGCCGTGACCATCTCGTGGAAGGGCAGCGGGTTCGAGGCGCCGGAGACCACCTGGTAGTAGGCCTCGTCGCCGCGGCGGGAGACGTCCTGGGTGGCGAGCGCGACGATCACGTTCACGACATGGTCCACGGGGATCACGTCGAGGATCGAGTCGGCCAGGCCCGGGAACTCGGGCAGCATGCCGCGGCCGTACGCCATGATCAGCGGGTCGGCGACCTTGTAGCCGTCGATCCAGCCCGGGTAGGGCTTCTTCATGGCGGACTCGATGATCGAGGGCCGCACGAAGGAGACGCGGTGGCCGTTGCCGGCCCACAGCTCCTCGGCGACCTGCTCCGCCATCGCCTTGGTGAAGGTGTAGATGTCGGTCCAGCCCACGGACTGGGCGCGGGTGCGGCCGAAGTCGATCAGACGCTCGGTGACCCAGTCGCGGCGCGCGTCCTCGCTGGTGGCGGCGACGGTCTTCGGGCCCATGCGGCCCACCTGCAGCTTCGCGGCACGGATCTGGGAGCGCAGCGTCTCCGGCTTGCGGGACTCCGCCTCCACGCGGGCGCGGGCGGCGAGCGCCGCGTCGTACTCGGCGCGCCAGTCGACGTCGGCCCGCAGGGAGCCCTCCTGGCGCAGGCCCTTGGAGATGCCGCCGACATAGGCGGTGGAGACGTGGATGACGTGCGGGTCCTGGCCGGAGGCGAGGAGTGCCTCGTAGAGGTTCTGCGCACCGCCGACGTTCGTGCGGAACGCCTCGTCGATCGGCGGGTCGAAGGAGACCGAGGACGCGGAGTGGATGACGGTGTCGACGGGCTCGGTGATCTCGGGCATGTCGGTGAGGTCGCCCTCGAGCACGCCCACCCGGGTGTCGAAGATCTCCTTCAGCTGAGCCTTCCCGTCGGCTCCCAGCTCCTCCGCCCAGGAGGCGAAGACGGGCTTGCGCAGCAGCTGCTCGAGGCGCTTGCGGCCGGTGACCGAACCCTTGGGGCGCACGACGGCGGTGACGTGCACGTCCTCGGTGGTCTCCAGCAGGGAACGGAGCACGGCCTGGCCGAGGAAGCCGGTGACTCCGGTGAGGAGGATCCTCCGACCCCCGCGAGGAGCGACGCCATCGGCGGTCGATGCGGCAGGGGTGGTGGTGTGCGTCATGGGATCCTCTGTGGACGGTGGCGGCGGGGCGAGGGGGCCGGTGCCCGGCGCGGTCCGGGCCGCTCTGCGGCGCTCCCACCTGGGTGCTTCTCCGCGCTGGTCAGGGCGGCGCTAGTGTATCGTAGCGGCCATGCATAGGGCCCTGATCACCGGCGGCACTGCAGGCATCGGGGCGGCTTTCGCCAGGGCGTTCGCCGGACGGGGGACCTCCCTCGTGCTGGTCGCGCGGGACCCCGCGCGCCTGGAGGAATCCGCCCAGACGCTGCGTCGCGAGCACGGCGTTGAGGTCGAGACGATGGTCGCGGACCTGTCCGATCGCGACGCCCAGCAGAAGGTCGCCGACCGCCTCGAGTCCGAGACCGATCCCGTCGACGTCTTCGTCAACAACGCAGGCTTCTCCGTGCGCTCGAGCCTGCTGGACCCCGACCTCACCCAGCACGACCTCGGCTTCGAGGTGATGATCCGCGCCGTCCTCAAGCTGGGCGGTGCCGCCGGCCGCGCCATGAGCTCGCGCGGGCACGGCTGGATCATCAACGTCGGCTCCGTCTCGGCGCTGGTCACCCAGAACAACTACTCGGCCATCAAGGCGTGGGTGGGCAACTACTCCGAGTCCCTCGGCGTGCAGCTGGCCGGCACCGGCGTGAAGGTCGCTGCGCTCATGCCCGGCTGGGTCCGCACCGAGTTCCACTCCCGCGCCGGGATCAAGGGCTCCTCCATCCCGGGCGTGCTCTGGCTGGACGCGGACCGTCTGGTCGAGGACTGCCTGCGCGATGTCGCCCGTGGCAAGCCCGTCTCCATCCCCTCGAAGCGCTGGAAGCTGATCTCCGCCGTGCTGCGCACCACGCCGCGCGGCCTCGTCGCGAGGCTCAGCGCGCTGCTCAGCCACCGCCGCAACCGGGAGAAGTGATCGCGTGACCGCCGAGGACTCACCCAAGGACCTCTCGCCCAAGGCGCCCGCCAGCGCGAAGCGGCTGCTGGGCTCGCTCTCCGCGCGCTCGCGCGGCGAGGGCTGGGAGAAGCCGACGGGGGAGCTGGCGAAGTACCGCTCCCGCTGGCGCGCCGCGATGCGCTTCGGTCTCCAGCGGATCGCGTTCCGGGCCGTGGTGAACTCCGCCGTGACCCCGCAGGTTCGGGTGCACCGCCGCGTGAAGAGCATCCGCGGCCCCTTCGTGCTGGTCGCGAACCACACCAGCCACGTCGACGGCCCGCTGCTGGCGATGAGCCTGCCCTGGACGCAGGCCCGCTTCCTCAGCACAGGGGTGGCCGCGGACTACTGGTTCGATCACTGGCATCGTCGGCTCTTCGTGCGACTGATGATGAACGCCTTCCCGATCGATCGCGGCGGCTCCCGCAAGCATTCGGGCACCTCCCGGAGGCTGTTGCGCGCGGGCGTACCGATCCTGGTGTTCCCCGAGGGCGGCCGCCAGCAGACGGGCCGCATGGCGGACTTCAAGCCGGGCGGCGCGGCGCTCGCGATCGGGGTGGGCGTGCCCGTCGTGCCCGCGGCGATCATCGGCGGCTACGAGGCGATGCCCAAGGGCCGCTCCTGGCCCGTGCCCGGCCGTCCGCCGGTCCGCGTGGTCTTCGGGGATCCGATGATCGCGCATGAGGACGAGTCCGCCGTCGACTTCTCGACGCGGATCCATGACAGGGTGGCCGCTCTGTACGAGGAGCACCACGACGAGGTCCTGGGCAGCGCTGTCCGGGACGAGGAGGGAAACGCATGAGTGATCGGCTGAGCGCCCGCGAGGTCAAGCGTCACAAGTGGTGGGGGTGGGGCCTGGACGACGTCACCTTCCGCTACGACAACAAGCCGGCGTTCCCGAAGCTCGCGAAGAACAAGGTGGGCGTCGACCTCGACTCGAAGCAGCCGGTCGAGCCCGTGCTCACCGATCACGAGGTCCCCGCCTCGCGCCTGCCCGCGGAGACCCGGGCGAAGCTCGTCGCGCTGGTCGGCGAGGAGAACCTGCTCGATGACGACGAGTACCGCGTCGTGCACTCCTTCGGCCGCTCCCTGCCGGACCTGTTCCGCGTGCGGGGCGGCCACTTCGAGCGGCTCGTCGACGCGGTCGTCTACCCCGCGAACGAGGAGGAGGTCGCGGCGGTGCTGCGCCTGGTCCTGGACGAGGACCTCGTGCTGATCCCCTACGGCGGCGGCTCCTGCATCTCCGGCTCCGTCACCCCGGATGTGAACGAGAAGCGCCCGATCCTCACCATGAACCTCGGCCGCATGCGCGAGGTCATCGAGATCGACGACACCGCGGGCCTCGCCCGCGTCGAGGCCGGCGTGTACGGCCCCGACCTCGAGGAGCAGCTGAACGCGCTGGGCTGGACCGTCGGCCACTTCCCCGACTCCTTCACCTACTCGACCCTCGGCGGCTGGGCCGCGACCCGCTCCTCCGGCATGCAGTCGGACAAGTACGGGGACATCGAGGACATCGTGCGCGGCATGCGCCTGGTCCACCCCGAGGGCGTCGCCGTCACGAAGCCGATCCCGGGCCGCGACTCCGGGCCCAGCGTGCACGAGATGATCCTGGGCAGCGAGGGCCGCCTCGGCGTGATCACGGAGGCGACCGTGCAGGTGCACCGCATCGCCCCGGTCCGCCAGGTCATCGCCTACATGTACCCCGACTGGGAGCACGGCATCCGCGGCATGCACGCGATCGCCCGCTCCACCGACGTCCACCCCACCTTCACCCGCCTCTCCGACGGGCCGGAGACCGAGTTCAGCCTCGCCATGGTCAAGGAGCCCACCTCCACCAAGGGCAAGGTCGCCGCGAAGGTGCAGGACGGGCTGTTCGCCTACCTGCGCTCGAAGGGCTGGGACACCACCAACGAGATGTCGATCTCCTACGTCTGCTTCGAGGGGACGAAGGAGACGGTCGAGCACCAGAAGGCGATCGTGAAGAAGATCGTCAAGCAGTCCGGCGGCATCACGCTGGGCGCGGGCCCCGGCGCGATCTACGACCAGAAGAAGTTCGACACCCCCTACCTGCGCGACTTCCTCATGAACTACCAGGTCTTCGGCGACGTGTGCGACACGGGCGCGACCTGGTCGAACATCAACGAGGTCCACTCCAAGGTGTACGACGCGTTCTACGCGGCGCAGGAGGAGCAGGGCCTGCCCGGCTTCATGTTCTGCCACATGTCGCACAGCTACCACGGCGGCGCGTGCCTCTACTTCACCTTCGCCTTCCCGTACACCTCGGACGAGCTGGCGCTCGAGCAGTACTACCGCGCGAAGAACGCGGTCCAGCAGACCTTCGTGGACCTCGGCTCGACCGTCTCGCACCACCACGCGGTGGGCACCGAGCACCAGCCGTGGATCACCGAGGACATCGGCGAGGTCGGCGCACGCATGGTCCGCGGCCTCTTCGCGGACAACGATCCGGGCCGGAACCTCAACCCCGGCAAGATCCTCCCCTCCTGAGGTCGGGCATGGGCTGCGTCTGGGTGCTGCGCCACGGCGAGTCCACCGCGAACGTCGAGGGCGTGATCGTCTCCGCCCCCGGTCCGCGCGCGCTCGTCGAGGTGGGGCTGACGCCGCGCGGCCGTGAGCAGGCGCGCGAGGCCGCTCGGGCGGCGCTGGAGCAGGGCCTCGGCCCGGGCACCGTGCTCATCGCGAGCGACTTCGCGCGCGCCCGGGAGACGGCGGAGGAGTTCGCCACCGGGCTCGGCGCGGAGCCGCCCCGGATCGATCAGCGCCTGCGCGAGCGCGGCTTCGGTGCGCTCGAGGAAGGGCCCGCGAGCGCGTACGACGGCGTGTGGGCCCGGGATCGCGCGCGCGAACAGCCGGCCGACGGGGTCGAGCCCGTCGGCGCGGTCGCTGCACGCGTGCGGGAGGCGCTTCTCGCGGCCGACGGACTAGCGCGTGAGTCGGGCGCCGACGTCGTCCTCGTCGCCCACGGCGATGTTCTCCAGATCGCGCTCGCTCTCGGGGCCGGCATGGATCCGCATGATCACCGGGAGGTGCCGCACCTGGGCAATGCCGAGCTGCGGGTCCTGGGCAGTGAGCGCTGAGCCTGCTGGCGAGGTCGTTCTGCGTGTGCGCGTGGAGCGTGAGGCGGTGCGCGTGCTGGTGGGGGAGTTCTTCGCTGCCCGCGGCTGGCGCGTCGCAGAGGGCGAGAAGGGGTATCTCCTCGTGGAGCAGGGGAGCCTGCGCCGCACGGTGGCGCTCGGCGGCCTGGCGGGACGTGGCTTTCACATGAGGGCGCGGCTCGAGCTGAGCGAGGATCCTGATCTGACGGAAGGCGCGGGCGGGACGCGGATCCGCTATCGCTGGGGCGGGAACGCCGGGCGCGTCCTCGGCGGTGCGGTCGGGGCGGCGCGCGCCCGGCGGCGGCACGCCGAGACGTCGGCCGCCCTCGCCGCGCACCTGCGCGCCCAGGGACTCCTGCGCGAGGGGTGAGCCGCCTCAGGCGGTGAGGGTCCGCATCATCTCGGGCAGGTCTTCGGCGAGGTTCTCACGCCACAGGCCCCACTCGTGCGTCGCCCCGGGGATCAGGGCGTAGTCGTGCTCGATGCCGGCGCTGTCGAGAGCGTCGGAGAAGCGCTCGAGCGTCGGATGGACGACGTTCTCGATGAGATCTGCGCCCACCTCGCCGAGCTTCCGCTCGACCGCCCGCAGCAGATCCGGCTGCTGGCCCAGATCATCGAAGAAGTCGGACCACGGGCCGTCGCCGGTGCGGAGGAAGACTCGCTTGCCGCGATACGTCTCCACGTTGTCCATCGGGTTGTAGCCCTTCGCGATCTCCGGGTAGAGCCGCGGCCCCCAGGTGGCGCCGACGGTGTTCGTCGTCGCCCAGTACTTCTCGATGTCTAAGGCGGGGCAGGCCCAGATCGCGGCGGCGACCCCCGCGCCCGAGAGGGTCGCGGGATTGCAGTCCGCAGGGCCGGAGTAGGAGCTCACGGAGCGGAAGTGGCCCCAGTAGCGCTGGCCGAGCGCGAGCGCACCCCAGCCGCCCATGGACAGCCCGCCGATCGCCATCCGCGACCGGTCGGTGCGGAAGTTCTCGTGCACGAACGGCAGCACCTGGGTCATGATGAACGACTCCCAGGCCGCCTCCCGGCCCGGCAGTGGGAAGTTCGCATTCGAGTAGAACGAGCCTGCGCCGCCATCCGGCATCACGACGATGACCTCATGCTTCTCGGTCTGCTCGACGACGCCGCCGAGGTTCGTCCAGTCCTGGTAGAAGTCGCCGCGCCCGTGCAGGAGCAGCAGCACCGGGTAGCGCCGCTCGGGGTCCTCCCCGTAGCTCGGCGGGACGGTCACGCGCACGGAGGGGTGGAAGGTCCGCACCATGCCGCCGGTGTCGACGCGGAAGTCGACCGAGCGGATGTCCTCGTGGATCCGCGGGCTGCCGTCGACCATGCGGAGCCCCGCCGCGTCGCGGAAGTCGCCGAGCCCGGCGGCGCTCGCGCTGCCCGCGCCGAGCGCGACGAGCGGAGCGACGGCTGCGGCAGCGAGGAGGAGGGAGCGGCGCGAGGGAGAGGGGGTGCTGCGGGGTGACACGAGGGAGCCTCCAGGGGATCCGTGAGCAAGCAGGTGACTGTCCTCACATGATCACGCGAGGAGGCGCGCGGGCAAGCGGTGCTGGTCGGCCCGGCGCGTCGGGATACCCGCCGGTCACATCGGCCCGGGCTCCGCGGGAGCGCCCAGGAAGAAGAACAGGCTCCTTCGCCATTGAAGGAGCCTGGGCACGACCATAACCCTGTACAGATGAGGAACGGGTCACATCCCGGTCACGGTTCGCCCAAGCCGCCAGCGCCCCTACGATGTATCCACCGTCACCGTGGACGACGCCGCGGTGAAGACAGACAAGGATGAAGGACACCATGACACTGCGCATCGCCGTCTACGGCGAGAACCGGCACGAGAAGGTCGACAAGAGGGTTCAGGAGCTGTACCCGGACGGCATGCACACCGTGATCGCGGAGGCGCTGCGGACCCTGCTCGCGGCCGACGGCATCGACGCCGAGGTGCGCATCGCCCTGCTCGACGACATCGAGGAGTCCCTCTCCGAGGAGGCGCTCGCCGAGACCGACGTCCTCACCTGGTGGGGCCACATGGCCCACGAGGACGTGCCGGACGAGATCAGCGAGCGCGTGGTCCGCCGCGTCCACGAGGGCATGGGCTTCCTGCCGCTTCACTCCGCCCACTACTCCAAGCCCTTCAAGGCCCTCATGGGCACCACCTGCAACCTGCTGTGGCGCAACGAGGGCGAGGAGGAGCGGGTCTGGACCGTCAACGGCTCCCACCCGATCGCTCGCGGCGTGCCCCACCCGATCATCGTCCCCGAGCAGGAGATGTACGGGGAGATGTTCGACATCCCCGCACCGGACGAGCTCGTATTCGTCTCCTCCTTCGCCGGCGGCGAGGTGTTCCGCTCCGGCGCCGTGTTCCGTCGCGGCAAGGGCAAGGTGTTCTACTTCAGCCCCGGCGACCAGGAGTACCCCGTCTACCACCAGGCGGAGATCCAGCGCGTGCTCGCCAACGCCGCGGTCTGGGCCCGTCCCGAGGACCGCGAGGCGGCACCGGTGAAGATCGCCAACGCCCCCCGCGACTGGTACCGCGGCACCGAGGTCTCGCGTGTCATCTGAGGCCACCCTGCTCACCAACCCGAGCCCCCGACCCACCGGCTTCCCGCGCCTGCCCGGCGACCGCCCCGCGAAGGTGGTCGTCGTCGGCGCCGGCGGGATGGGCTCGTGGTGGGCGCGCGAGATAGTCGCGAGCGACGTCGCCGAGCTCGTCGGCGTCGCGGACCTCGTCGAGGGCGCGCCCCAGAAGGTCATCGAGCAGTCCGGGGCGGAGGACCCCTCCGCGATCGCCGTCGGCACCGACGGGGTGGACCTCGCGCTCGAGCTCGGCGCGGACCTGCTCGTGGACCCGACGGTCCCCGTCGCGCACCACCCCGTCACGGTGAAGGCGCTGCACGCCGGGATCCCCGTGCTCGGCGAGAAGCCCGTCACCGAGACGCTGCCCGAGGCGATCAGCCTCATGGCTCACTCGGAGCTGACCGGGGTGCCGTTCATGGTCTCTCAGTCCCGGCGCTTCTTCCGCCAGGTGCGGCAGCTGCGCGACTTCGTCGCGGAGCACGGGCCGACGGTGATGACCAGCGCTTTCTTCTCCCTGTTCACGGAGATGGAGGGGTACCGCCGCACGCAGGCGCATCCGTTGCTGCGCGATATGGGCATCCACGCCTTCGACACCGCGCGGTACATGCTGGGCACCGACCCGGTCGCGGTGACCGCCGTCGGTGCCCGGCCCGAGTGGAGCGTGTACAGCCACGACGCGACCGTCTCGGCGACCTTCGAGATGTCCGACGGGTCCCTCTTCGCCTACCACGGCACGTGGAACGCGCGAGGGCTCGCGACCTACTGGAACAGCGAGTGGCGGATCGGTGCACGCACCGGCTCCGCGACGTGGGACGGCAAGGGCGCGCCGGTGCTCGGCACCGAGGACGCGGAGGAGACCGCCGAGCTCCAGGCCCGGATCGACGCGGAGACCGCGCCGGAGAAGGACCAGATCGCGGCCTCCCTCGTGGAGTGCGTGAGCGCGCTGCGCGAGGGCCGCACCCCGATGTGCGAGGTCCACGAGAACCTGCTGAGCTTCGCGATGGTCGAGGCGGCCGTCGCAGCGGTTGAGACCGGCGCGCGCGTCGAGATCGATGCCCTGCTCGAGCAGGCCCGTGATGACGCGATCGCGGCGGAGACCGACCCGGCCGCGCGCGAGATCATGCAGGGCTGGCCCTCGGTGCGCGAGGCGATCCGCGCCCGCGCCTGAGCGCCTGCTCTGAACCCGTCGGGGCCCGGTCCACGCGGACCGGGCCCCGACGTTCTTCATGGGCTCTGCGAGGTCAGGGCGGAGGCCAGAGCGTGGGAACGAAGAAGCCCCCGCCGCACCGGAGAGGTGCTGCGGGGGCTTCGTCCTGAAGTGCGCCCGGAGGGATTCGAACCCCCAACCTTCTGATCCGTAGTCAGATGCTCTATCCGTTAAGCTACGGGCGCTTGTCAGTCGCGCTGACCTGAGTAACTCTAGTCGCCGGGTCGGATCTGCGCCAATCCACAGCCCATGACCCTGCTCACATGCTCAGGTCAGCACGTCTGAGGGGCTCACCAGCTGGGGTTCTGAGGGCCCTGACCGCCCTGGTCCGGGTGGTCCCAGGGGTTGCCGCCGGGGTTCTGCTGCCCGGGCTGATCCGGCTGACCGGGCTGGTTCTGCTGGCCCGGCTGACCGCCCTGACCCGGCTCCGGCGGGCGGCTCCACGGCTGATCCTGCTGCGGTGCGGGCGGCGAGGGCTGGCCCCACGGCTGCTGCTCCTGCTGCGGTGCGGCAGGGGAGGGCTGCTGGCCCCACGGCTGATCCTGCTGGGGCGCGGGCGGGGAAGCCTGCTGGCCCCAGGGCTGCTGCTCCTGCTGCGGTGCCGCAGGTGACATCGCGCTTCCGGCCGCGCCGGCAGCTGCGGCACCGCCGGCGGCGCCGAAAGCAGCCGGGGCATTCACGCCAGCGGCGTTCTTCTTCGAGCGCGAGCGGAGCACGAAGAAGATGACGGCCGCGAGGATCACGAGGAAGAAGAAGCCCACCACCAGCAGCGCGACGACCACGATGACCCACGGGAAGGTGTTCGCCTTGGCGCGGATGTCCACGCCGCTGGCGAGCTCGCTGATGTCGGTGTAGGTGACGGTGTTGCCGTCGATCTCGCCGCCGGCGGACTCGATGATCTTGCCGGGGAAGGTGAAGGACATCTGGAAGTCGATGTCGAGCATGCCCATGTCCGAGGCGGTCACGCCGTCCACGGTGGTCTCGTCACCGGCGATCGTGAAGTGGTACTCCCCATCCTTTTCGACGAGGTTGAAGTCGGAGCCGAAGTCCTCGCTCTTGATGACGCCGTTCATGCGGCAGCCGAACTGGCTGTCCGCCTCGTAGGGCTCGATGGTCGGCGCGGAATCGCCCACCAGGTCCAGCTCGTCGGCGAGGTCGTCGCACATCTCCGATGCCGAGTCGAAGGACGTGCCAGCGAACTCCTCATCGATGGCGAGGTCGATGGAGAGGTGGATGGTGTCCGCATCCTTGATCTCGAAGTCGGCGTGCAGCTTCCCGCAGCCCGCGAGGACGAGCAGCAGGGGCAGCACGAGCAGGGCGGCGAGGCGCCGTCGAGTCGCGGCGATGGTGGTCATGAGGGTCCCCTGTCGAGTGGGTCGCTGGTTGAGGAGGGCCTGCGTGAGGCAGGCGACACGCAGCCAGCGTACCTGGACGGGTGTCGGTACGCAGTGGGGAGGACTCCCCATCCGCGAGGTCTGAGGATCTGGGGCAGAGGGCCCGAGAGAAGGCGGAGCGGCCTACTTCCAGAACATGAGCATGCCGCCGCCGACCATCAGCACGCCGAAGCCGGCCGCGAGGTTCCAGTCGCCGATCGGCAGCGGCAGCGTGCCAGCGGAGATGTAATACATGACGAGATAGGCGAGGCCCAGGATCAGCAGCACCACCGCGGTCGGGGCGAGCCACTCCGGGTTCTGCGTCGACGCGGCGACGCGGCGACCGGAGGTGCGGGAGCTCTCCGCGGCCGCGGCCTTCTTCACGGAGGTGGAGCGAGTGGAGTCCTTCGCCTTCTCCGCAACCTCGCCGCCGCGCGGCGCAGCATCCTTCGCGGAGCTCTTGGACTTCGCGGCGTCCTTGCCTGCGTTCTTGCTCTTCGGCGCGTCCTTGGCGGCGTCCTTCGCCGAGCTGGCGACGGGGTCCTTCGCGGTGCTCGTGACCTCGGCGGTGTCCTTCGCGGTGGACGCCTTGCGAGAGGACGACTTCTTCCTGCTCTTGGCCATGAAACGATGCTCCTCGACGCGACCGTGCGCACGGGCGTGCCGCGCGGGCCCGCGGGTACGGGCCGTGGCCTAGGGTAATGGTCGTCGAGCGACGGCGCGAAAAGAGGAGCTGGGATGGGGGCGCAGGACGACGACAACACCCCCCGCGCGAGCGACGGGGCAGCAGACCACGCGGCCGACGGGCTCGCGACCGACGGGGCCGACAGCGCAGCAGGACGCGAGCGTGGTGCGCGTCACCGTGCGCCCGGACGGGCTGGTGTCGCCGTCGTCATGGTGCTGTGCGGCGTCCTCTTCGCCTCCACCGCACGCCTCGCCGGTGGCGGCTCCATCCGCGACGAGAGCGGCGACGTGGTCGGCGTGCTCCAGGACCGCGGCCGCGAGATCGAGGACCTCACCGCGGACAATTCTGCCAAGCGCGACGAGATCGAGAAGCTGCGCGGCCAGAGCGCCGGCGCGGACATCGCCGCGCGCACCACGCAGGTGGGCGACGCCGTCGGCCTCAGCGAGGTCAGCGGGCCCGCCCTCCGCATCACCCTCACCGACGCGCCCACCAGCGCCCTCGCCTCCGTGCCCGGCGCCGAGGCGAACGATCTCGTCGTCCACCAGCAGGACCTCGAGGCCTATATCAACGCCCTCTGGGCCGGCGGTGCGGAGGCGATGATGCTGCAGGACCAGCGGGTCGTGAACGGCAGCGCGTTCCGCTGCGCGGGCAACACCCTCCTGCTCGAGGGCCGGGTCTACTCCCCGCCATTCGTCATCACCGTCATCGGCCCGATCGACGAGAT
>DAHVRS010000352.1 GCA_027322375.1 Brachybacterium sp.
ACCCCGCCACCCTCCTGGAATGGTGCCAGGAGCACCCCACCGATCCCCGCACCGTCGCCTACCTGCGGATGCTGGGCCACCTCGATGAAGCAGCGATCGCAGGCCGCGCCTCTCTCGCGGAGGAGGTCCGCTCCCCGCTCATGCGAGCCGTGCGCCGGGCCCGTTACGCGCACGTGCTGCAGTGGCAGGGCGCGTTCGTCGCGGCGGAGGAGCAGCTGGATCTCGCCGCGGAGGAGAGCGGGCTGGAGGACCCCACCTCCTCCTCATCCCTCAGCATCCTCGCGAGCGTGTTCCAGCATCGGGCGAAGTGCCGCTTCGAGCATGCCATCGCCGAGCAGCGTGCCGAGCGCCTGATCACCGCCGGGCGGCTGTGGGAGGCGGCGCTCGAGGACGCGCGGCGCGCACTCATCATGCGAGAACGGCTCGGCGTCGCCGATGAGGGGCAGCTCGCCTCGACCCGTCAGCTCGTGGCGCGGCTCGAGCGGCGCGATCTGGAGAGCTGAACCGGCGGGGCCCCCGTCGGCCGGGAGACTCAGCGGCGTTGATCAGCCGCGCGCAGCCACTGCCCGCCCCGTCGGCCGAGCCCGAAGTCCAAACCCGTCGGCGGTGCTGGCGGGGCGGTATCAGGCGAGCTCGCGGTGGCGCATGGCGCGTTGCGCCTCGCGCATGTCCTGTTTCTCGCGCAGGGTCTGGCGCTTGTCCCATTCCTTCTTGCCGCGGGCGAGGCCGATGAGAACCTTCGCATGCGAGCCGAGGAAGTACATCTCCAGCGGCACGATCGTGTACCCCTTCTCCCGGGACTGGGAGGCGAGCTTCTCGATCTCGCGCTTGTTCAGCAGGAGCTTGCGCTTGCGGCGCGCGGCGTGGTTCGTCCACGTGCCCTTCACGTAGGGGGCGATGTGGGCGTTGTCCATCCACACCTCGCCACCCTCCACGTAGCAGTAGCCGTCTATGAGGGAGGCGCCGCGATCGCGCAGGGACTTCACCTCGGTGCCGGTCAGCACGATGCCGGCCTCCCAGGTGTCATCGATGAAGTAGTCGTGCCGGGCGCGCTTGTTCGAGGTGATGAGCTTCTTGGTGGGACCGGCGTCCGCTGCGGCCTTCTTCCTCTCGGCCTTCTTCGCGGACATGGGTCCTCCTTCTCTCCGTCACCGGGTGGTGCGCTGGGCGGGTCGTGCACTGGGATGCGGGTGCTGCTCTGGCTGATCGGTCGGCGCGCTCACCAGCGCGACCGGACACCCCAGCGTACGACGAGCCCGCACTCCCCCGCGAACGGTTTCTCCCTGGGCGCAGGGCTCTGCGTCCCTCACGCGCGATGATCCCTCGCCGGCGCCGGGCCGGCGCACGGCTCAGACGATGACTCAGATGTACTTCGCGGGGTTGACCGCGTTGCCGTCCTCATGCGTCTCGAAGTGCAGGTGGCAGCCGGTCGAGGAACCCGTGGTGCCCACGTACCCGATCGTCTCCCCCGCCGAGACCCGCGCGCCGACGGGCTCCGCAAAGCCCTGCAGGTGGTGGTACGAGGTCGTCACCAGGCGGCCGTTGATGATGCCGTGGCTGATGATGAGCTTGTTGCCCGCACTGCTGTTGTAGGTCCGGGCGATGACGCGGCCCGAGTGCGCGGCGCCGACAGGCACCCCGCAGGCGACGGGGAAGTCGACCCCGGCGTGCAGCTTCCGGGTGCGGTAGATCGGGTGGTAGCGCCAGCCGAAGTTCGAGTTCAGGCGGGCGTTGACCGGGTACGCCCAACCGCTCGAGCTCGAGGAGCCGGAGGACGAGCCGCCCGGGGACGAGCCGCCGGAGGAGGAGCTGCCGGAGTTCTTCTTCTGCTGCTGCTGTTGCTTCTCCCGCTCCTTGCGGGCCTGCTCCTCGCGCTCGCGCTCCTGCCGGGCGAGCTCCTCGATCTCGGTGTCGAGGGTCGAGCTGCGGGTCTCGAGCGAGGAGACCTCGCCCTCGTGCTTCTTCTTCTGCGCCTCGAGATCGTCGCGCTGGGTCTTCTGCGTCGCGTAGAGGTCGTCGAGCTCCTTCTTCGCGTCCGCCGCTTCCTGCTCAGCCTTCTCGCGGCGCTCGACCGCTTCCTCCGCCTCGATCTTCAGCTGCTTGATCTCCTCGCGCACCGCGGTGAGGCGCTCGGCGGAGTTCTCGGTGACGGCCTGGTCTGTGCGCAGCGTGTCCAGGCGCGTGTTCTGGGACGCCATGGTCAGGCGGTAGTTCATCGAACGGTCCACCGCGTCCTGTGGGGAGGCTGTGCCGATGTAGATCGTCGACGGGCTGGGCAGGCCGCCGCCCTTGTAGGCGGTCAGCGCGACCGAGGCGAGCTCGCCGTCGCTGCGGTCCACCTCCTCGCGTCCCTTCTCGACCTCGCCGGAGAGCCGCTCCTCCTCGTCCTCGGCGGCGGTGAGGCGCTCACCGACCGCTTCGTCCTCCTCGATCGCGGCTTCGAGCTCGGCGCGGGCGGTCTCGAGCTCCTCCTGCGCCTTCGGGATCAGCAGCTCGGTCTCGGCGAGGGCGAGATAGGTGTCGGCGAGCTCGGAGTTGACGTCGTTCAGCTCGATGCGGAGATCCTCGAGCTTCTGATCGATCTCCTCGCGCTCGGCGATCTTGTCCTCCTTCGAGCCGCCGTCGGCGAAGGAGGGCGACATCGGCGCGGCCAGCAGCGGCAGCGCGACAGCGATCGCGGCGAGGAAAGCGAGGGGACGGCGCAGAATGCTCGAGGACATGCTCACACCTTCAGATAGCGGTTGAGGGAGACCACCGATGAGGCGATCGAGAGTACGGCGCCCAGCACGACGAGCAACGGTGCCGCCCACACCAGATCGGCGGTGCCGACGGTGATGAGCTGGTCGCCGAGGGTCGGCGCGAGCCAGCCCTGGACGATGTAGTGCAGACCCACCCACAGCATGCCCGAGGCGATGACGCCGCCGATGATCGCGGCGACCGCCCCCTCCAGCAGGAAGGGCAGGCGGATGAAGAGGTTGGAGGCGCCCACCAGGCGCATGATCGCGATCTCGCGGCGACGGTTCGCGACCGACATCCGGATCGTGGTCGCGACCAGCAGCAGCGCCGCGATGAGCATCAGCACCGCGAGGCCCAGCGCGAAGAGCGTGGACTGGTTGAGCACGTCGATGAAGGGGGCGTAGGCGCTGAGGAGGTCGGTGACCTCGTCCACGCCGTCGCGGCCCTGGAAGAACTCGACTACGGCCGCGGACTCATCCGCGTCCTTCAGCGTGATGTGGAAGGAGACGGGCATGTCCGCGGCGGTGAAGTTCGAGACGAAGCTCTCGCCGGCGAACTGCTCCTGGTAGATCGCGAGCGCCTCCTCCTGGCTGCGCTCGGTCGAGGAGGCGATGTACGGGGAGAGCACGTCTCCCTCGAGCGCATCGCGCACGGACTCGAGCTGCGCGTCAGTCGCCGCGCCGCCCGCGCAGGAGGCCGCGGTGGAATGCGGGGAGCACAGGAAGATCGTCACCTGGGACTGCTCAACCAGGGTCGTCTTCATGTCCATGATCTGCTTCTGCATGAGCACGCCGGTACCCACGAAGGTGAGGGAGACGGCCGTGACGATGACGACCGAGATGACCATGGCGATGTTCCGCCACAGGCCCGTGAGGATCTCACCGAGGATGTCGCGCGCCCTCATCGGCCGGCCTCCTCGTCCTGCGCGATGTCATCGTCGAACTCGTCGAAGGGGTACTCCTCGAGATCGCGCGCGGCCTCGCGGTCGTCGATCAGGTCCTCCTCGAGCACGTCACTCGCGGCGGGCTCCTCGGCCGCGGGGGACGAGGCGGTCGCCCCGTCAGCGCGCTCCTCGTTCTCCGGGGCGACTTCACCGGCTGCCAGGGCCTCGACGTCCTCGGGCAGGCCCTCCTCGCGCAGTGCGGAGTCATCGGGCAGATGGCCGGAGATGACGCTGACCGGGGCCTGGGTCTCGTAGGTGCCCTGTTCCTCGTCGCGCACCACATGCCCGCCGACCATCTCGACGACGCGGCGGCTCATGCGGTCCACGGCGGAGCGGTCGTGCGTGGCCATGACCACGGTGGTGCCGCGCTCGTTGATCTCGCTGAGCAGGTCGAGGATCCCCTCGGCGGTTGCGGGGTCGAGGTTTCCGGTGGGCTCATCCGCGAGCAGGATCGAGGGCCGGTTCACGTAGGCGCGCGCGATCGCGACGCGCTGCTGCTCACCGCCGGAGAGCTCGTGCGGGAGCCGCTTGCCCTTGTCCTCCAGTCCCACCATCTCGAGTATCTCGGGAACCAGGCGGCGCACCACCTTGCGGGGCGTGCCGATCACCGCGAGAGCGAACTCGATGTTCTGGTAGGCGGTCTTCGAGGGCAGCAGGCGGAAGTCCTGGAACACCATGCCGATGTCGCGGCGCAGCGCCGGGACCTTCCACGACGGGATGCGGGAGAGGTCCCTGCCCGCGACGTAGACGGTGCCGCGGGTGGGGGTGACCTCCTTGAGCACCATGCGCATCAGGGTGGATTTTCCCGAGCCGGACGCGCCGACGAGGAACACGAATTCCCCGCGGGCGAACTCGATGTCGAGATTCTCCACCGCGGGGTGCTGGCCACGCATGTACGTCTTGGTGACGTCGTCGAACCGGATCACTGCTGCCTGTCGCGCTCGGGGGAAATCGGGCCCTCCCAGCGTAGGTCGGGCACACCGCCGATCGGCGACAATGCACGCAGAGGCCCGGTCAAGACCTGGTCAAGTCCGGTGCGACTGATCACCTTCACCGGTGTTGATCAGACTGCGCCTTCTCGACCGATCTCCTACCGCTCGTGCCTCGCAGCACGTCGATCAGTCCTGATTCTTGCCCTGCTCGGCGCGCCAGCGGATGCCGGCGTCGATGAACTCGTCGATCTCACCGTCGAACACGGAGGAGGGGTTGCCTTCCTGGTAATCGGTGCGCAGGTCCTTCACCATCTGGTACGGGTTCAGCACGTAGGAGCGCATCTGGTCGCCCCAGGACGCCTTGACGTCGCCGGCGAGCTCCTTGCGCTCCGCGGCCTCCTCGGCCTTCTTCAGCAGCAGCAGGCGCGACTGCATCACGCGCAGCGCCGCGGCGCGGTTCTGGATCTGCGACTTCTCGTCCTGCATCGACACGACCGTGCCGGTGGGCAGGTGGGTCATGCGCACGGCGGAGTCGGTGGTGTTCACCGACTGGCCACCGGGGCCCGAGGAGCGGAACACGTCGACCTTGAGGTCGTTCTCGGGGATCTCGATGGAGTCGGTGGACTCGATCAGCGGGATCACCTCGACCGCCGCGAAGGAGGTCTGGCGGCGGCCCTGGTTGTCGAAGGGGCTGATGCGCACCAGGCGGTGGGTGCCGCCCTCGACGGAGAGGATGCCGTAGGCGAAGGGGGCGGAGACCTCGAAGGTCACCGACTTCAGGCCCGCCTCCTCGGCGTAGGAGGTGTCCATGACCTTGGTGGCGTAGCCGTGGCGCTCGGCCCAGCGCAGGTACATGCGCATGAGCATCTCGGCGAAGTCCGCGGCGTCCACTCCGCCGGCGCCCGCGCGGATGGTGATCACAGCGTCGCGCTCGTCGTACTCGCCCGAGAGCAGGGTGCGCACCTCTAGGGCGTCGAGGGTCTTGTGGATGGAGACGACCTCGGCCTCGGCCTCGGCGAGGGTGTCCGCGTCGTCCTCCTCGGCGGCGAGCTCGACCATCACCTCGAGGTCCTCGATGCGGGAGGCGAGCTCGGAGATGCGGCGCCGCTCGGACTGCGCATGGGAGAGCGCGGACGTGACCTTCTGGGCGTTGTCGACGTCATCCCACAGGTCCTGCGCAGAGGCCTGCTTCTCGAGCTCGACGATCTTCTTGTCGAGCGCGTCGATGTCCGTCACCCTCTCGATCGAGGACAGGGTGGAGCGGAGCCGGGGGATCTCTTCGGAGAAGTCGATGGAAGCCACGATCAGGGAGTCTACGGCAGAGGCACCGTCGGGCACGGCGAGCAGGCGAACGTGGGCGGCCCGCCGCGCGGCCGACGGGAGCCCTCCGGGCTCGCTCGTGCAGGCTCCGGGCCGATGGTGGAGCCCTCAGGCGGTGGGCTGCGCGCTCTGCTCCGCTGCCGTGACCAGCCATGTCCCGAGCTCCTCGCCGATTTCGGTGAGGAGCCGCTCCCCCTCGGCGACCGCGACCTCGAAGGAGCCCGCGCGGGTGATGAGATCCCAGGCACGACCGATGCCCGCAGCGCCGAGCGCATCGGGCTCGAGGGTGACGGCACCGGCGACGGCCGCGACGGGCACGCCCTTCTCGCGGGCGAGGCGGGCGACCTCGGCAGGGCCCTTGCCCTGCAGGGTCTGGCTGTCGAGCTTCCCCTCCCCCGTGACGACCGCGTCAGCGCGGGCGAGCAGCTCGGAAAAGCCGATGAGGGCGAAGACGGCGTCCGCCCCGGAGCGCTGCGCAGCGCCGAGCAGGGACAGGGCGAAGCCGGCCCCACCGGCGGCGCCCGCCCCGGTGAGGTCCCGGTGCACCGCGTCCGGGTCCAGGAGCGAGGCGGCCGCGGCGAGGATCTCGTCGGCCGGACCGATCTCTTCCGGGCTGAGGCCCTTCTGCGGGCCGTACACGGCGGCGGCGCCGTCCGCGCCGAGCAGGGGGTTCGTGACGTCGTTCGCGGCGACGAGCTCGATCCCGTCCATGGCGGCGAGCGCCGGGGTGAGGTCTGCTGTGTGCAGGGCGGCGAGACCGTCGAGGCCCGGACCGATCTCCGCGCCGCTCTTGTCGAGGAGGCGGGCGCCGAGGCCCTGGAGCAGGCCGGCGCCCGCGTCGGTGGAGGAGCTGCCGCCGAGGCCCACGAGGAGGCTGCGCGCGCCCGCGTCGATCGCAGCGTGGATCAGCTCGCCGAGCCCACGGGTGGAGGCGGTGCGGGGTGCGAGCGTGCCGCCCGGCAGGGCGTGCAGGCCCACTGTCTCGGCGAGCTCGAGCACGGCGGTCTCCCCCTGCTGGGCCCAGCGGGCGGGCCAGGGCTCCCCGGTGGGGCCGGTGACCTCAGCGTGGTGCTCCTCGTAGCCGGCGGCGAGCGCGGCGTCGACCGTGCCGTCGCCGCCGTCGGCGATCGGGCAGGAGAGGACCTCGAGCTGGGGTGCGGTGCGGGCGATGCCAGCGGCGAGCGCGGCGACGACCTGGGCTGCGGTGAGCGTGCCCTTGAACTTGTCCGGGGCGATCAGCACGGTGCGGGTGGTGGTCATCGGGCGCGGGCCTCTCCTTCGACGGTCAGCGGGATGGCGGTTTCCGTTCCTCGCGTGAACCATCCTGCCAGGGGCGGGTGGGTTCGGGCGCTGAGGACCACGTGCACGGTCCCGTCGGGGTCGACGGTGAGGTCCGCGAGGTGGATGTCCTCGGTGCGGGCGGTGGACAGCGGGTAATCGCGCAGGTGCTGCTGGGCCGCCGCACGGGCGGTGCCCACGTCAACGACGGGCCCGTCCCCCGCGTCATAGAGGCGGTAGGCATCCACGCCCTGGGAGGCGGCGAGCGCGACGTTGTCGGCGGTGTGCTGGAGTGCGGTGCGTTCGAGCTGCACCCCGGTGATCGCGGTCCCGACGGCGATGACCAGAAGGATCACCACGAGCACGCCGGTGGTGAGGATCGTCATCGAGCCTCTGGTCGCGGCGAGCCGCTCCCGCAGTGCGGTGAGGAGGGTCCGGCTCATCACGGAGCCCGATAGCGGTCGACGGGGGCGGCGTGCTCGGCGCCGACGGTGACCGGTCCGCCACCGCCGAGCACGGGACCGAGCCCGGGCACCGGGACGGGGATCCTCACCGAGGCCGTCACGACCCCGCCGGGCGTCGCGCAGGGGTCGTCGCTGCAGGTGATCGTGACGACGTCACCGGCGGGCAGGCCGTGGTCCTCGAGGACGAGGGCCGAGTGCGCGGCGGTGCGCTGCGCGGCCAGGTACGGGTCCGGCTCGATGGCGTGGATGCGGGCGGCGTCGCGCGCGATCGTGTCCGCCGCGAAGACCGCGGACTGCACCCCGCCGAGGGTGAGGACGAGATAGAGCGAGGGTATGAGCAGCGCGGCGGAGAGGACCACGAACTCCACCAGGGCGTTGCCGTCCTCGCGGGCGAGGCGGTGTCGCGGAGACACGCGGCGGTGGCGCGCAGCGATGCGGCGAGGGACAGGAGGGCTCACCATGCCGCCTCGTCCCGGGCACGGCCCTCCACGCTCATCGCACCGGAGGGGCCGAACAGACCGATCAGGGGCAGGCGTGCATCGATATGGACCGTGATCGTGCCGTCGTCGTCCACGACCGCAGTGGCCTCCGCATCCAGGGCTTCACCGAAGCGGGCACCGAGCAGCTGCTCGGCCCGGTCCGCGCCGTCCTGCGGGGTCGCGCCCATGAGGGCGGCGTGATGCGCTCCCTGCACGGCGGCATCGACGAGAGTGTTGCGGGTGTGCATGATGAGCGCCGCCTGGATGATCAGCAGCGCGATCATCACGATGAGCACGGCCACCATCGGGAACTCCGCGACCGCGACGCCATCCTCCGCTGCCAGCCGCTCGCGCACGCTGCGAGCGCTGCGACGGCGCGGCGCAGGACCAGTGCGTGATGTCGGCGTGCAGCGCGTGCGGGCGGGAGAACGCATGGGAGAGGTCAGAGGTTCTTGCCGAGGAACGGCGCCATCGCGTTCTCGAAGATCTGCACGATCTGATCCGAGGCGACAGCCCAGAGCGCGACCACGATCCCGGCTGTCATGAGGGTGATGAGCACCCAGCCGGGCACGTCACCGCGGTCCGAGGCGAGGCGGTCGCGCAGCGTGGCGGCGGCCGCGACCAGCCGGGTGCTGTACGCGGGGCGCGCGTGGGTGCGGGTGCGGTGGAGTCGGGTGCGGTGGACGGTCATCTCTGCCTCCTCGGCAAGGTCCCCGGAGCGGTTCCGGGGAGGACGGGATATTCGGGGCGGGGAGTCATGCGGGACAGCGAGCGTTCAGTCAACGCCCGCCCTACGGAACGGGGTCATACGGGAACAGGGGTCATAGGGAGATCTCCAGGACGGCGAGGCCCGGGAAGATCGCGAACACGATCACGAGCGGCAGCACGAAGAACACGACTGGAACGAGCATGTAGATCTCCCGTCGACCAGCGGTTTCCATGAGCTCGCGGCGGGACTCCTCGCGGGCGTCCTGCGCCTGGGCGCGCAGCACATCGGCGAGCGGTGTGCCGCGCTCGATCGCGATCG
>DAHVRS010000371.1 GCA_027322375.1 Brachybacterium sp.
CAGGTGCATGCCCGGGAGGATCAGTGCCGTGACCCACAGCGCGAGGCCGGTGACGATGATGTGCCCAAGGAATCGCATGGACCCATTGTCCGTGCGAAGGCTGAACAGCGCATCAGGGATATCCCCCAGGGTGCGGGCCCGGACGCCCCGGCCCGGTGCTGCGCACCCGGCATACCCTGGCTGCATGTCCGATCTCCCTGCACGCTCCGAGGGGCCCGCCGAGACCATCCGCCTGCGTCCCACGCTCGAGAGCCTCCCTGCCTATGTCGCCGGGAAACCCGCGGCCGATGACGGGATCCGCCGGTACAAGGTCTCCTCGAACGAGTCGCACCTGCCGCCGATCCCCGCCGTGCGGGACGCGGCGATCGCCGCGATGACCTCCTCGAACCGCTACCCGGACGCCGCCGCACAGGAGCTGCGGGCCGCGCTGGGGGAGAAGCACGGCGTGGAGCCCTCGCAGATCGCGCTGTCCACCGGCTCGGTCGCCGTGACCGGTGACCTGGTGCGCGCCCTGGTGGGGGAGGGGGACGAGGTCGTCTTCGCATGGCGCTCCTTCGAGGCGTACCCGATCCTCGTCGGCTCCCACGGCGGCACTCCCGTGCAGGTCCCGCTCACCGCCGCGGGCGAGCACGATCTCGACGCGATGGCCGCCGCCATCACGGACCGGACCCGGCTCGTGCTGCTGTGCACCCCGAACAACCCCACCGGCCCCTCGCTCAGCACCGAGCAGGTCGAGGAGTTCCTCGCGACGGTGCCCGAACACGTGGTCGTCGGGATCGATGAGGCGTACCGCGAGTTCCACGACCCCGCGACCGTGCTCGGCACCGCCGGTCTCTTCCGTCGCCACGGGAACGTGGTGCTGCTGCGCACCTTCTCAAAGCTGCAGGGCCTGGCCGGACTGCGGATCGGCTACGCCGTCGCCCACCCCCGGCTCGCCCGCGCGCTCGGCCAGGTCACCGTGCCCTTCGGCGCTGCTGCCCCCGCGCAGGCCGCCGCGCTCGCCTCCCTCGAGCCTGAGGCGGCACAGGAGCTCGAGCGCCGTGCCGCGTGGATCCGGGAGGAGCGCTCCCGCGTCCTCGCCGCGCTCGCCGCCCAGGGCTGGGAGCTGCCAGTCAGCCAGGGCAACTTCGTGTACTTTCCGCTCGGAGAGCGCTCGGCGGAGTTCGCCGAGTTCGCCGACGCGCGCGGCCTGGTGCTGCGCGCCTACGGGGCCGACGGGGTCCGTGCGACGATCGCCGAGCAGGAAGCGAACTCCCTGCTGATCGAGATCGCAGGCGAGTGGATCGCGCAGGAGCGCCGCGGCGCCTGAGCTCAGGCCACCACCGGCACGGCGCGGATCCGCGCACCGGTGGCAAGGGCCCCGCGCAGGTGACCGGCCAGTCACCTCCGCGGGGCCCTCCTGCTGCCGTGCAGCGATGCTGCCGTCGGACGGTGCGCCGCAGACGCCGGACGGTGCGCGGTCAGCGCACGATCTCGTCGGCCTCCCCGGTCATCCCGATCCGCTCGACGACATAGTCGATGTCCTTGTCGCCGCGGCCGGAGAGATTCACCAGCAGATGGGTCTCCTCGCTGAGCGTGGGCGCGATCCGGATCGCGTGGGCGAGCGCGTGCGCGGACTCGAGCGCCGGGATGATCCCCTCGGTGCGGCTGAGCAGGCGGAACGCGTCCAGCACCGCCTCATCGCCTTCGCGCACGTACTCGACCCGGCCCAGCTCGTGCAGGTGCACGTGCTGCGGGCCCACGCCCGGGTAGTCCAGGCCCGAGGCGATCGACTGCACCTCACCGGGCTCGCCCGCCTCGTCCTGCAGCACGAGAGTCTCCATGCCGTGCAGCGTGCCGGGCGTCCCGAAGGTCATGGTCGCCGCGTGCTCGCCGGGCCGGTCCCCGGTCCCGCCGGGCTCCACGCCGATCAGGCGCACGTCCTCGTCCTCGAGATAGGCGGTGAAGGCGCCCATCGCGTTCGAGCCGCCGCCCACGGACGCGATCACTGCATCAGGCAGCCGGCCCCGCTCGGCCAGCAGCTGGGCGCGGCTCTCCCGTCCCACCACCGACTGGAAGTCCCGCACCATGTCCGGGAACGGGGCGGGTCCCACCACGGAGCCGATCGCGAAGAGGTACCGCTCAGGATCGGCGGCGTAGACACCGAAGGCGGAGTCCACCGCCTCCTTGAGGGTCTGCTGACCCACCTCGACGGAGACCACCTTCGCGCCGAGCAGCCGCATCCGCACCACGTTCGGGTGCTGCTTGGCGACGTCGACCGCGCCCATGTGGATCTCGCACTCCAGGCCCACGAGCGCCGCGGCGGTCGCGAGGGCGACGCCGTGCTGGCCGGCGCCGGTCTCCGCGATGAGGGTGCGCTTGCCCATCCGCTTGGCGAGCAGCGCTTCCCCGATCGTGTGGTTGATCTTGTGGGCGCCGGTGTGGTTCAGGTCCTCGCGCTTGAGCAGAATGCGCGCGCCGCCCAGCTGGTCGGAGAGCCGGTCCGCCGCGGAGATGGGGGAAGGGCGGCCCACATAGTCGCGCAGCAGGCGCGAGTACTCGGCGAAGAACTCTTCGTCGTGCCGCGCCTCCTCATAGGCGGCGGCGACCTCCGCCATCGGCCCGACGAGCGGGGGCGGCAGGACCGCGCCGCCGTAGGCGCCGAAGCGCCCGCCGGTGTTCCCGGCAAGCGCAGGCGTGCGGGTGAGATCGCTGGCCTCGGCAAGAGTGCGCGGGGCGGAAGAGGTCGTGCTGGTCATGGGGGCCTCCAGGGAATGATCGGGCCCGGACCGGGCTGCTCCGTCGCAGAAGAAGCCGCCCGGCGAGCGGGCGGCTTCGGTGTCAGCGCATGCGACAGGGGGACCGCCCTCAGGCGGCCCACCAGCTGAACGTCGTGGTGCGCATGGCGCGCACTGTAGACCACGCCGGGGCGCGGCGCTCGCGCCGTCCGGCGGCCGGGCCGACGGGCGGGTCTTCGCGCGGGCCGACGGGTGGAGCCGCCGACGGGAAGAGCGGCACAGGGCACCGCGGCAACGGACGGACATCACTACCGCCCCGGCACCTGCCCTCGATACCCTGGGAGCAGGTCGGGCCCCCGCCGGCGCGGGACGGGCGCCCGAGGCGTCCGGTCCGACCGGCCCGCCTCCTCCCTCCTCGTCCGAAGGACTCCATGACCTCGCCCGTCGCCCCGCCCGCTCCCGCCCCCGTCCTCGGTGGCGCCCGTGCCTACGGGGTGTGGATCGCGGCCGTCGCGGCGTACTCGATCGCGGTCCTGCAGCGCACCACGATGGGTGTCGCGGGCCTCGAGGCGGCCGAGCGCTTCGGTGCCTCCGCCACGATCATCTCGACCTTCGTGGTGCTGCAGCTGGGCGTCTACGCCCTCGCCCAGATCCCCGCCGGACTGCTGCTGGACCGCTACGGCTCCCGTATCACGCTGCTCGCGGGTGCGTTCCTCATGGCACTTGGTCAGCTGCTCATGGCGCAGACCGAGACGGTGGGCGTGGCGATGATCGCCCGCATCGTGCTCGGCGCGGGAGATGCGCTGACCTTCTCGAGCGCGATCCGCCTGGTCCCGGCATGGTTCCCCGCCTCCCGCGTCCCGCTGCTCACCCAGCTCACCGGCATCCTCGGCCAGGTCGGGCAGATCCTCTCCGCCGTGCCCTTCGTGGCCGTGCTCAGCTTCGCCGGCTGGGGCACCGCCTTCCGCACCGCCGCCGTGTGCAGCGCGCTCGCCGCGATGCTGATCCTGCTCGTGGTCCGTGCGACCCCGCCCGGCGTGCCGCGTCCGCGCGTGAAGCAGGACCTCACCAAGATCCCGCTCGTGCTGGGCCGGATCCTCCGCCATCCCTCCACGCAGCTGGGCTTCTTCACCCACTTCACCGCTGGGTTCACCGGCATCGCCTTCTCGATGATGTGGGGCTACCCGTATCTCACCGCGGGGGAGGGGCTCAGCCGCCCCGCCGCCTCCGCCGTGATGACCGTGCTCGTGGTCGTCGCCGTGGTGGGCGGGCCGCTGATCGGCGCCTTCACCCAGCGCCATCCGCTGCGCCGCCCCACCCTCGTGCTGGTCATCGTGGCGACGATCGTGGTGCCGCTGCTCGCTCTCGTGCTCTGGCCCGGCCCCGCCCCGATGTGGCTGCTGATCGTGCTGGTCTCCGGCTTCTCGATCGGCGGGCCCGCCTCCTCCGTGGGTTTCGACTTCCCCCGCACCGACCTCGCCCGGCACCGCCTCGGCACCGCGACGGGCGTGGTGATCATGGGCGGGTTCATCGGCGGACTCGTCTCCATCCTGCTGATCGGCATGGTGCTGGACCTCCTGCGGCCCGACGGGAACTACGACCTCGAAGCCTTCCGCCTCGCCTTCGCCGTGCAGCTGCCGCTGCTCGCGATCGGAGTCGCCGGCATGCTCATCACCCGCCGCACCCTGCGCCGCCGCATGGCCGCACGCGGCCAGGAGGTCCCGCCGTGGCGCGACGTGTGGCGCTCGGGCCGCTGGCGCCGCCTCTAGCGCGAGCCCGTCTCCTGCCGACGCTTGCCGCAGCGACGACTCCTGACGTAGCGTTTCCCCCAACAGTTAGTTTCAAGGAGGAAATATGTCGTTCACGCTGGGCATCGTCGGGATCGGCCAGTTCGGCTCCCACTTCGCAGAGCTCTTCGCCGCCCATCCCGAGATCGATGCGCTCTACGCCGTCGACTCCGTGCCCGAGCGGATCGACGCTGTCGAGGCGCGGGGCGTCCGCTTCGCCGGGCGCTACGACACGCTCGAGGAGCTGCTCGCCTCGGATGTCGACGCGGTCGCGATCT
>DAHVRS010000382.1 GCA_027322375.1 Brachybacterium sp.
CACACGCCGGTGTAGGTGGCGGGGTTCGAGCGCGGGGTGCGGCCGATCGGCGACTGGTCCACGTGCACGACCTTGTCGAGGTGCTCGAGCCCGGTGACGCGCTTGTGGCGGCCGGGGACGAGCCGGGCGCGGTTGAGCTCCTTGGCGAGCACGGAGTAGAGGATGTCGTTGACGAGCGAGGACTTCCCCGAGCCGGAGACGCCGGTGACGGCGGTGAGCACCCCGAGCGGGAAGGAGACGTCCTGGCCCGTGAGGTTGTTCGCGCGCGGCGCGACGACCTTCAGCATCCGGTCCTTGTCGATCGGGCGGCGCTGGGCCGGGACGGGGATCGAGAGCTCTCCGGAGAGATAGCGGCCGGTGAGGCTGTCCGGGTTCGTCTTCAGCCCCTCGACCGTGCCGGAGTGGACGACGCGCCCGCCATGCGCGCCGGCGAGCGGGCCGATGTCCACGACCCAGTCGGCGGCGTTGAGGGTGTCCTCGTCGTGCTCGACGACGATGAGGGTGTTGCCGAGGTCGCGCAGCCGCTCGAGGGTCGCGATGAGACGCTCGTTGTCGCGCTGGTGCAGGCCGATCGAGGGCTCGTCGAGGACGTAGAGCACGCCCACCAGTCCAGAGCCGATCTGGGTGGCGAGGCGGATGCGCTGCGCCTCACCGCCGGAGAGGGTGCCGGCGGCGCGGGCGAGGGAGAGGTAGTCCAGGCCCACGTCGAGCAGGAAGCCGAGGCGGGAGCGGATCTCGCGCAGGACCTCATCGGCGATCGCGGCCTCGCGCACCCCGAGCTCGAGGCCCTGGTGGAAGGCGAGCGCGTCCCCGATGGACATCTCGCAGACCTCGGCGATGGACTTCCCGCCCACGGTCACGGCGAGCACCTCGGGGCGCAGGCGCGCGCCCTGGCAGGCGGGGCAGGGCACCTCCCGCATGAACTGCTCGTAGCGCTCCTTGGCCCAGTCGGACTCGGTGTCGCTGTGGCGGCGCTCGAGGAGGTGCATGACGCCCTCGAAGCCGGTGGAGTAGGTGCGCTCGCGGCCGAAGCGGTTGCGGTACTTCACGTGGACCTTGTGGTCCTTGCCGTGCAGCAGCGCCTCCTGGGCGCGCGCGGGCAGGGCTCGCCACGGCACGTCCATCGAGAAGCTGAGCTCCTCGGCGAGGCCAGCCATGACCTCCTGGTGGTGGTCGGTCGAGCCCATCGCCCATGGGGCGATCGCGCCCTCGGCGAGGGTGAGGTCCTCGTCAGGGATCACGAGCTCGGGGTCGACCTCGAGGCGCTGGCCGAGGCCGGTGCATTCGGGGCAGGCGCCGTAGGGGGCGTTGAAGGAGAAGGTGCGCGGCTCGATGTCGTCGATCGCGAGGTGGTGGTCGTTGGGGCAGGCGCGCTTCTCGGAGAAGCGGCGGAGCCGGCCCGGGTTCTCGGCGTCGAGGTCCACGTAGTCCACCAGCAGGATGCCTTCGGCGAGCCGCAGCGCGGTCTCGACGGAGTCGGTGAGGCGGCGGCGCGCATCGGGCTTCGCGCTCAGGCGGTCCACGACCACTTCGATGGTGTGCTTGTAGCGCTTGTCGAGGGTGATCTCCTCGTCCAAGCGGCGGTTCTCGCCGTCAATGCGGGCGCGGGCGTAGCCCTGGGAGCGCAGGGAGCTGAGCAGGTCCACGTGCTCGCCCTTGCGTCCCTGGACCACGGGTGCCAGCAGCTGGAAACGTGTGCCGGGCTCCTCTTCGAGGAGCGTGTCCACGATCTGCTCTGCGGAGGAGGAGGTGACCAGCTCGCCGCAGACGGGGCAGTGCTGCTCGCCGGTGCGGGAGAAGAGCAGGCGCAGGTAGTCGTAGATCTCGGTGATCGTGCCGACGGTGGAGCGCGGGTTGCGGTTGGTGGACTTCTGGTCGATCGAGACCGCCGGGGAGAGCCCCTCGATGAGGTCGACGCTGGGCTTGTCCATCTGGCCCAGGAACTGGCGGGCATAGCTCGAGAGCGACTCGACGTAGCGGCGCTGTCCCTCGGCGAAGATCGTGTCGAAGGCCAGGGAGCTCTTCC